>NZ_DATNJW010000237.1:0-13553 GCF_035603715.1 Mycobacterium sp.
GTCAAATCACACGGCTGGGGCGTGCCCGGGTTGTCGTGGACGCCGGGCGAAGGGCCGGATCCGTTCGGTCACTGATGGTTTCGTGGCCCGAGCTCGGAACCAGGGTGGCGGTCCGTTACCGCCTGCCCGACGGCTCGGTCCCACCGCTGACCGATGTCATCGGTCATCTGCTCGACACCGCGCCGCTCGTCCGGGTCCGGACCAAGACGGGCGCAGTCGTTCAGTTCACACCCCAGGACGTGGTCGCCGTGCGGACGCTCAGCGATGTCCCGGTGCGCACGTCGGAAATCCGCGCGCTCGAGCACGCCGCCGCGCTGGGGTGGCCGGGTGTCGAGCAGCACTGGCTGGACGGTTGGCTGCTGCGCGCCGGACACGGCGTCACCTACGGCGCTAATTCCGCTGTGCCAGCAAAGAACTCCGCGGATCAAGCGGCGATCCCGGCGATCGTCGACTGGTACCGAAGCCGCGACCTGACCCCGCGGCTGGCGATCGCCGATCGACTCCTGCGGCTGACCGGCGCGGGCGAGCACCCTAATCGGGTGCTGGTGCGTGACCTATACAGCGACGAGCCCGATCCGTCGGTCCGGCTTTCGGCCCGTCCCGACGATGCGTGGTTTCGGCTCTGCCGGTGCGAAATTCCGGTCGATGTGTTGACGGCGGTCGTCGACGGCGAGCTGGTTTTCGGCACACACGAGAACGCGGCGGTAGCGCGCGCGGCGGTCACCGACGCACCGGACGGCACCCGCTGGGTGGGCCTGTCGACGGTGTGGATGGCAGATCCGAACTCCGACGCGGGCCGCGTGCTGTGCGAGGCACTCTTGGCCTGGGGCGCATCGCGCGGCGCCACCCGTGGCTACCTCCGGATTCACGACGACGATCACGCGACCCGCGACTTGGCCAGGTCGCTGGGCTTCGTCCTGCACCACCGCGCGCGCTACACCACGCCAACCACGTAGGGTCGTCGCCATGCCCGACGGCATGCTGCGGATAGCCACCTGGAACGTGAACTCGATTCGCACCCGGCTGGATCGCGTGCTCGATTGGCTGAAGCGCGCCGAGGTCGACGTGCTCGCCATGCAGGAGACCAAGTGCTCCGACCAACAGTTCCCGGCGATGCCGTTCCTGGAACTTGGCTACGAAACGGCGCACTGTGGTTTCAATCAGTGGAACGGCGTGGCGATCGCATCGCGAGTCGGCCTGGACAACATCGAAGTGGGCTTCGACGGCCAACCCACCTGGAGCAGCAAACCGGATGTCGCCGCCGCTGCCGAAGCTCGCGCGCTGGCCGCCACCTGCGCCGGAGTGCGGGTGTGGAGTCTGTACGTGCCCAACGGCCGCGCCCTGGACGATCCGCACTACACCTACAAGCTGAATTGGCTTGCCGCGCTGCGTGATACCGCGTCCGGCTGGCTGCGCGACGACCCATCGGCGCAGATTGCCTTGGTCGGCGACTGGAATATCGCTCCCACCGACGACGACATCTGGAGCGTCGAATTCTTCGAGGGCGCGACTCACGTCTCCGAACCGGAGCGCGCCGCGTTCGACGCCATCGTCGACGCCCAATTTTCTGACGTGGTAAGGCCTTTCACCCCCGGCGCGGGCGTCTACACGTATTGGGACTACACCCAGCTGCGGTTCCCGAAGAAACAGGGGATGCGCATCGACTTCATCCTTGGGTCCCCCGCATTCGCCGGCCGGGTTGCCGACGCGCAGATCGTTCGTGAGGAGCGCAAAGGCAAGGCGCCCAGCGATCACGCCCCGGTCGTGGTGGATTTGCGTCGAGATTGAGGCATGTAAAAACTGCGTTGTGGGTATTCATCTTCTGTTCATTTGCCAATCAAGGTCATAGGATTGCCCGATGCAGCGCAATATCGTGACGGTTCGATGAACCCTGCGATGGTGTGCGCGTATACGACCGCCGCCGATGTGGCCTGCAGCGGGTATTCGATTCACGGCCTCAAGAACCGACTATCAGGGAGTGATCATGGGTGTCGTTGACGGCGCCGTACACAATGTAAGTCGAACGGTCAGTCGCGCTGCCTCAGCTACCACCGCGGCCGCGGGCGCAGTGGGCGGTGCCGCGGTCAACGGCGTCGTCGGCGCCGTGACCGGTGCAGTAGCCGGTGTGCAGAAGGGCATCGACAAGGGCAGTCACTCGACGCCGGCGGCCGCTTTGACATTGGGCGCAATCGGAGTCGCCGGGATCGTCGAGTGGCCGCTGTTGTTGGCTGTCGGTGGCGGTGCGCTGTTGCTACGCCGGCTGAACAACTCGCACAACGACGGCCCGCACATCGCGTCGGTCACGTCGGTGAAGGCGGCTCCCGCCAAGTCGACCAGTTCCGCCAGACCGCGCAAGACTCCGGCCAAGCGGACTCCGGCGCGGCAGTCCAGCGGAACCCAGTCACGCACCCGCCGTTGATTCCTGTGAGTAAGTAGCTTCGGATTGGTGCGAGCATCTTTCCCGCTGCGCGCGGTAACGCTGGGCTTACAGGCGACCTCTGCGCTCGTTGGCGCCAGCGTGCAAACCGCGGCAAGCGCCGCAGGATCTTTGGGTTCGGTGGCCTCGACGGGTATGTCGATGGCCGTGATCCCGGTTCGCGAAGGCGTCAAGGCACTGTCGGAAGGGCTGCCCGCACCCACGCTGACCAGGCATAGCTGGCGCGGCAAGGGACGGGCGTGGGTGGAGGTCCGCGGCCTCGACGGCCCGGACGGCGCCGAACTCGGGCGCTTGGTGGTCGACACCGTCCGCGCGCGCTCCGCGGTCAAATCGGTCAGCGTGAACCGTCCACTGTCGCGGATCGTGGTCACGCTCAACCACGACCAGATCTCGCTGCGCGACTTGTGCCGCGATGTCGATGAGGCCGAAAAGCGTTGGCGTGCAAGCGGTACTGTCAACCCACGGCGTAGCGATACCCGTCCGAAGCCACTGCCAGGCGACGGTCTACTGCTGGCCACCAACGCATTAGGGGTCGGCGCCACCGCCGTCGGCGTGAGCGCCGCGGTGGCGGGGCGGGTGCTGCGCTGGCCGCGCCTGTTCAGCGGTGTCGAGGCGATGGTGGTAGCCGTCGACTACCAGCCACGAGTGCGCCGCCTGCTCGAGGATCGCATCGGACACTCAGCGACGGACGCGGTGTTGTCGGTCGCGATGGTCACGGCGCATGTCCTCGAACTGTCGCCGGCGTCGCTGGCCGTCGACCTGGCGATGGAGACGTTGAAAGCCGCCGAATACCAGGCCGAGGCGCAAGCCTGGCGTCGTCACGAACCGGCGCTCGCCCGCCATGCCGAGCACCCGGAGGTACACCCGCCGTCGCGCCCGGTGCCCCCACCGGAAGGACCGGTCGAGCAACACGCACGGCGCAGCGCATGGGTTCAGGTGATCGGCACCGCGGCCGTCGGGGCCGTCACCCGCAACCCCGAGATGGCCGCGACCGCGACGTTGGTCACCACCCCCAAGGCCACCCGCACCACACGAGAGTCCTTCGCCGCAGCGCTCGGCCGAGGGCTGGCCGACCAGCACGCGGTGCTGGCGCTGCATCCGGAAAAACTGCGTTGGCTGGACCGCGTCGACGCGCTGGTGGTCGATCCGCGGGTGTTGTGCACCGACACGTTGCGAGTGGTCCGCGTCCGCGGGGCCGACGAGGACGAGCTGTCACCCGCGTGGAACCGCGCCCAGTTGCTGCTGGAGAAGAAAGGCCTGCGCGTGGGCTGGCATCCGGTTCCCGGCCTGTCCGGCAAGGGATCTGACGTCGTCGAAGCGCTGATCGGCCCGACGCACGACCCGCTGGCCTCGGCTGTGTTGGCCGAGGCGCGTCGGGCCGGCCTGGAATTGGTCTCCGTCGGCGTCGACGATCTCGGCGAGCTACAGCCCGCTTTCGACGAGCTGAGACCATTGCAGCGGGCGTCCATCGACACTGCGCTCGCCGCGGCGCTGACCGATCTGCAGCAGTCGGGACGCACCGTTGCGGCCGTGTCTTCGGCTGCTGCACAAGCACTTTCGTCTGCCGACGTCGGTGTGGGCGTGATGCCGAATTCCGACGGGGATCCGCCGCCCTGGACGGCCGATCTGATCCTGGACGACCTCGACGGCGTGTGGCGGCTGCTGCACGCCGTTCCGGCGGCCAAATCGGCGAGCCGGCGCGGGATCGAGATCGCAACCGGCGCAACGGCATTGGGCGCGCTGCTGATGGTCCCCGGCGTGCGTGGACGCGGGCCGGGCCCGGTGACGACAGGCGCGGCCGCCGGTCTGCTGTCGGGCTATCTGATGGCACGCCGGGTGCTGCGGGCACCGGCCCCGCTGCCGGCTCCGATCCACGAGTGGCACGCCATGTCGATCGAGCAGGTCCGCAAGATGTTGCCGCCACCGGACGCCGAGCAGATCGTGGAACCGCGGCACGGCATCGCCACCCGGGCAATGGAAACCGCCCAGCGCGGTGCTGAGCTGACCGGGCGCCCGCGGCAGGCGGTCTGGCAATTCGCCAAGGCCGTGCGCGCCGAACTGTCCGATCCGCTGACCCCGGTGCTGGCGCTCGGATCGGCGGCCAGCGCGGTGCTGGGCTCGCCGGTCGACGCGGTGCTGGTCGGATCGGTCCTCACCGGAAACTCCATGCTGGCGGCCAGCCAGCGACTGCGCGCCGAGAGTCGATTGAACGAGCTACTGGCTCAACAGATTCCACCGGCCCGGAAAGTGACGTTCGACCCGGACGGGTCGCCGGTCTACACCGATGTGAAGGCAGCGCAACTACGGCCCGGCGATGTGATCGAAGTGCGCACCCACGAAGTGGTGCCCGCCGACGCGCGGCTGATCGAGGAAGAGGACCTCGAGGTCGACGAATCCACGCTCACCGGTGAGTCGCTGCCGGTGGAGAAGCAGGTCGAGTCCACACCGGGCGCCGATCTGGCCGAGCGCCGCTGCATGCTCTATGGCGGAACCACCATCGTGGCGGGCACCGCGATAGCGCTGGTGACCGCCGTCGGCGCCGATACCCAGGCGCGCCGCGCCGCCGAGCTGGTATCCAGCGAGCTTCCCCAGATCGGACTCGAACATCAGCTCAGCCAACTGACCAACCGGGCCTTCCCGGTCAGCGTGACCGGCGGTCTCCTGGTCAGTGGCCTTGGCCTGTTGCGCAGCAAGGGTATCCGTCAAGCCGTGTCCAGCGGCATCGCGATCACGGTGGCCGCGGTGCCGGAGGGGATGCCGCTGGTGGCGACCCTCGCGCAGGCGGCATCGGCGCGACGGCTGACGAATTACGGTGCGCTGGTTCGTGTCCCGCGATCAGTGGAAGCGTTGGGCCGCATCGACGTGGTGTGCTTCGACAAGACCGGGACGCTGTCCGAAAACCGTCTGCGGGTATCGCAAGTGCATCCCGCGGCGAGCTATTCACGCGAAGACGTGTTGCGCTGCGCGGCGCTCGCCGCACCCGACGCCAACGGCGGACCGCAGGTGCACGCGACCGACCGCGCGATCATCGAGGCCGCGCAGTCGGTCAACGGCTCGAACCCAGCGGCCGACGCCGACGCGCATCTACCGTTCCGGTCGGGCCGGTCGTTCTCGGCGTCGGTGTTCGGAAACGAGCTGACCGTCAAGGGCGCACCCGAAGTCGTTCTCGCCGCGTGCAACGACGTCGGGCCGGACATCGACAACACCGTGCGTCAGCTGGCGGCCGAGGGGCTGCGGGTGATCGCGGTCGCGCGGCGAAGGCTGACGCCCCAGCAGGCGCAGCTGGTCGCCGACGACGAAGACACCATTGCCGACCTGGCGGGAGGCGAGCTGACATTCGCGGGTTTCCTCGGACTTTCCGACACGCCGCGGGCCGAAGCGCCCGCCCTGCTCGCGGCGCTCGCTGAGCGCGAGATCGGCATTCGGCTGATCACCGGAGACCACCCCATCACCGCCACGGCGATCGCGCGGGAACTGGGGATGTCGGTGACGGCGGACGAGGTGATCAGCGGAGCTGAATGGGATGCCTTGTCGCGCAAAGAGCAGGAGCGGGTGGTCACCGAGCGAGTGATCTTCGCCCGGATGTCGCCGGAGAACAAGGTGCAGGTCGTCCAGACGCTGGAACGCGCCGGCAAGGTCTGCGCCATGGTCGGCGACGGCGCCAACGACGCCGCAGCGATCCGGGCGGCGACCGTCGGCATCGGCGTCGTCGCCCGCGGCAGCGATTCGTCGAGTGTTTCGGCTGACGTGGTGCTGGTCGACGCGCGGATCGAGGCGCTGCTCACCGCGATCGAGGAAGGTCGCGAGCTGTGGCGGCGGGTTCAGGCGGCGGTGTCGGTGCTACTGGGCGGCAACGCCGGCGAGGTCGCGTTCGCGATCATCGGCGCCGCGATCACCGGCAACTCGCCGCTCAACACCCGGCAACTGTTGCTGGTGAACATCTTCACCGACGCGCTGCCCGCTGCGGCCCTTGCGGTCAGCAAGCCCAGTGGACCGGTGCAGACCGAAGGACGCGGCCCCGACGAGCAGGCGCTGTGGCGCGCCGTCGCGATCCGCGGCGCCACCACCGCGGCGGCGGCGACGGCCGCGTGGGCGATGGCCGGGGTCACCGGACGGCCGCAACGGGCGTCGACGGTGGCACTGGTCGCCCTGGTGTCGGCGCAGCTGGGTCAGACGCTGCTCGAGTCGCGCACTCCGCTGGTGGTGTTGACCGCGGGTGGTTCGCTGGCCGTGATGGGAACGCTGATCAGCATCCCCGGCGTCAGCCAACTGCTTGGCTGTACCCCGCTGGGCCCGATCGCCTGGGGGCAGGCGCTGGGCTCAGCCGGGGCTGCGACCGCCGCGATGGCCGTCGCGACCCGCGTGTTCGCAGATAAGCCCCCCTTGGAGCTCGAGGCCGCTGATCCGACTCCAACCGAGTCGCCACGACCTCCACAGCGCCCAGGCGCCACAGAACGGCGTACAACTGGATCAAAGGAACGGTCAGAAGGCCCGCCACAGCTCCGCCTAGTGGGTCGGCGAGAGAATCAGTCGTCGACATAACCCCGAGGGTGACCGCATCACCAGTCACAATGGCAACGCTTAAGTTACTGAAAGGCAAATGATGGCCGAAAAGAGCGCGCGGCGTGAAACCTCCCAGGCAGAGGCCGTCGCCCATATCCGGGAAGGCGAGACGTTCGCCATAAACCTGCCGGTTATCGGGCAGGTCGAGATTCCACGGCCCGAAGCGCTGGCCTACTACGGCGGTATAGCGGCTCTAGCTGCATTCGAGCTCATCGATTGGCCGGTCGCCCTGGTCATCGCGGCGGGCCACCTGCTGGCCAGCAACCACCACAACAAGCTGCTCGAGGAGCTCGGCGAAGCCATCGAGGACGCGGAGTAGCGTCAGCCCGCGTCGTCCTGCAGCACTTGACGTGCGGCCTCGACGTCATGGTGGATCGGCATGCACATCAGCTCGGCCACCCGGTACATGAAGCTGTTCGGCGCCAAAACAATGAGGATCGCGTTGTCCGCGAGTAGGCGATCCAGCGCCGAGAACCCGGCACTGTCCAGATATCTGATGTTGCTCAGCTGAAGGATGACCGGCCGGGCGCCCGGCAGTTCCTCCAGCGATCGGGCGAATGCGCGGACGTTCGAGGCGTCGACCTCGCCGGTCACCGTCACCTCGGCGGGTGTTGACCCGTCGCCGTTTTCTGCGACCTGCAGCTGAAATTCCGCGCCGCTCACGATTTCACACCCTCCACCAGACCGGACTCGGGAAGAACCGCGCGCTCAAAGCTCAGCGTGATTCGCGTGCCACCCGGAGTTCGCGACGTCTTCACGTCGTCAGCGAGGCCATTGATCATCGTCAGCCCACGGCCGCGCTGCAGGCTGCGTTGGCTGGCCGACGAATCACCCGACCATTGACCGGCATCGCTGATCGTCGCGGTGACCGTGTTGCCGCGGACAAAGGCTTCGATGGAGACCGTCTTGGTGGCGTCGCTGCCGCTGCCGTGCTCAATCGCGTTGGTCACCGCCTCCCCGATGGCCAACAAGATGTCGGCTTCGCGCTGTGGCTCCACGTCGACGCCGGAAATCCAGTCGCGCAACCGATGTCGCGCCTCGGCGATGTATTCCAGCGAGGCGGGAACCGCGGTGGCGAAACTGCGGGCCGAGCTGTGGCACGGGCGCAGCGCCAACACCACGACGTCGTCGGTGTAACCGCCGGGCGGTGCCATCCGTTCGAGTAGTTCGTCGCACAGATCTCCGACGGGGAGATCGGCGCGGTATGCGGCCGCACCCTGCAGCCGGGCGAATCCCTCATCGAGCGTCTCTCCTGGCCGCTCGATCAGTCCGTCGGTGTACAGCAGGATCAGGCTGCCCGGCGCCAATTCGTGGACGGCGGTGTTCTGTTTGAGCGGGGCTTCCCAGGCTGCCACCGGTGGGCGCCGGCCGGCGGACAAAAACACCGGCGGTTGGTCCGGTGTCACCAGCAGCGGATAGGGATGTCCCGCACAGGAATAGCTGACGCGGGCAGTGCCGTCTTCGGTTTGCACATCGATCACCACGTAACTGACCGTCGCGCAGCGCGCACCCGGCACCGTCGCCGCGTATCGGTCCAACGAGGTCAGCACCGCCCCCGGGTCGGCGTCGGTGAGCGCGCTGGCCGCCACCGCCGCGCGCAACCTGCTCATCGCGATCGCGGCGGGCAGGCCATGCCCGACGACGTCGCCGACGGAGATCGCAACCCGGCCTTGATCCAGCGGAACCACGAGATACCAGTCACCACCGACGCGCATCGACTCACCGCCGGGTTGGTAGACCGCCGCGACAACCGCCGCGGTCGACCCGTGGTCGAGATCGAGCAGATGATCCTGGAAATCCACAGCGATCCGATGCTCCCGCTGAGCGTTGCGGATCCGGTCGGCCGTCGACTGGGTGATCTTGGCAATCTGTGCGGCCCAATCGAGTTCAGTGGGATCGAATTCTCGCGGTGTCGACCACAGCATGCCGAGCGAGCCGATGACCTTTCCGTCCAGACCGCGCAGTGGCTGGCTGATGCACGACCGCACCGAGTCGTGCGTTTCGTTCACCACATGCACGTAGCGCGAGCCGAGACTGAGGGTGTCCGTGATGATCATCGGTTGCCCGGTTCTGATGACGTCGACGGGCACGATCGGGGTGTCCATCGACGCGACGTGGTAGCGGTCGCGTATCTCGGCCGGCACCGCGGCGCTGTATTGGAATCGCAGGGTTTTGGATTCGGCGTCGAGCAACCCCAAACAGATGATCGGCGGATCACCGGAGGGGTACGCAGCACCCTGCAAAGCGTCGACGATCGCGGCACTGGATTCGGCGGCTTGCAGAGCCGCGTCGAGCTGCGCGAAATTCAAGGCCTGCTGCGCCCGAGCGTCGCTGGATCGCCGACTGGCGCGTTCGCGCGCGGCAGCCGACAGCCGCGCCGCGACACGATCGATTAAATCCTGTGAACTGAATGGTTTTGGCAGGTAGTCGTCGGCCCCGCCGGAGAAACCCTCGCTGATGGCTTCGGCGCCCGCACGCGCGGACAGCATCACCACCGGTGTGGCCGCCAGCACCGGGTCGGCGCGGATGGCAGCGACGAATTCAAAGCCGTTGAGCCGCGGCATCATCACGTCGGTCACAACGATGCTCGGGCGAAGTCTACGAGCGGCTTCGATGCCCTCTAGCCCGTCGACAACGAGCACCGTTCGCCAACGCGCCGACAGTACTCGATCCAAATGCGTTCGCATATCAGCGTTGTCGTCGGCGATCAGTACCAGCTCGCGCCCGTCGGATACGGGGACGGCGTCCTGCGCCGACGTCGCCAACGGCGTCACCCACTGGTCCGCCTCGACGACGTACGGGTTGTCCAGCAGCGCAGCGGGTGAATGGTCGACCGGCCTGCCGCCCACCGACCGCGGCAACCGGATCGTGACTGTGGTGCCGCGCTCGAGTTGGCTGGCGAATTCCACACTTCCGTGTTGGAGCTCGACGAGCCCGCGCACCAATGACAGCCCGATACCGGTGCCTTCGACGCTGCGCCCGTGCGCACTCTCGGCGCGAAAGAAACGCTCACCCAGTCGCTTCAGGTCCGCCTCGGCGATGCCCACGCCGGTGTCGCGGATCATGATGCGGCAGTACGACGAGTCGCTGTGCACAGTGACCGTGATCGAGCCGGTCAGCGTGTACTTCACCGCGTTGGACAGCAAATTGAGCATGATGGTCTCCCACATGCCCGGATCTACGTCGGCCACCGCCGGACCGCAGTCCAGCACCAACTCGAGCCCGGCCCGCTGACACAGTTCGGTGAACGACGACGCGATCTCCGACGTCAACGCGCCGACATCGGTGCACAGCAAGGCGGCGGTGGCGCGCCCGGCTTCGATCCGGGAGAAATCCAGTAGCGAATCAACCAGTCGTTGCAGGCGTCCCGCGTTACGGCGCGCTGTGGTCAGCCGATTCGTGAGAGCGCCGTCCGGGCCGCTGTCCGACAACGCATCGTCGAGAGGCCCCAACAGCAGCGTGAGGGGGGTCCGGAACTCGTGGCTCACATTCGTCAGGAACGCCGTCTTCGCGTGGTCGAGTTCGGCGAGCGCATCCGCCCGCTGCCGCTGCTGCTCGTAGGACACCGCCGACGCCATCGCCGAAGACAACTGGTCGGCAAGCAACTGGCAGAACCCGATGTACTGCTCGTCCAACGGGCAGAGCGGATTGGTTCCGACCAGCAGAGCCCCGGCGGCTTCGCCCTCGCCCAACGGTAGAAGCAGCGCCAGGTCGGGACAATCGTCGGCCAATACATCGTGGATGCCGTCGATCCTTGCTGCCACGTCCTCGATGACCTGCGTCTCCGACCTCGTCCGCGGTACCCGCTCGGATTTGGTCAGCTTCGCCAACGTTCTCGGCAACAACGGCAGCACCGAACGCGTCGCTCCACGAAGAGTCACGTCACCGGTCACCGGATCACCGATGTAGGCGGCGACGAACGGCACATCGGCAGGTTGCTCGGTGCACACCTTGACCGTTGCATTGGCCGCATCGTCAATCGTGTTGGTGTCCATCACAGCCGAGGCCACTGCGTTCAGCAGATACAGCCGGCGCTCGCTCAGCACGCGTTCGGTGGTTTCGAAAGATGGACAGAAGATCCCGTAGGTCTTGCCGTCGTCGCCGATCAGCGGACTGTAGGTGAAGGTGAAATATCGCTCCCGGCGGCGGCCTGCAGTCACCATCGGCAACATCAGGTCGTGCGACCAGGTTGCTTCGCCGGTCGCGATGACGCTGGCGAGCATCGGGCTGATCGGCTCCCAGATATCCCACCAGGCGTACTGGCCGCGTTGACCCAACGCTTCCGGGTGCCGGTCACCGAGGATCGCGATGTAGGCGTCGTTGTATATCAGGAACAGATCCTCAGCGCCCAGCCACAACACGATCGGAAAACGCGACGTCAACACCACCGCGACCGCGGACCGCACTTCCGGCTGCCACGACTGGGGCGAGCCGAGAGGATGAGCGGTCCAATCGAATTCAGCGAACAGCCGGCCCATTCGCCCGCCGAGCGCCACCGCCGCGGCGAGGTCAGGTGGCAGAACCTTGGGATCGCGTGGCCAGCCGGGGCGTTGCTCTCCGCTCACGACCCCTGCTCGGAATTACGGCCTTCCAGTGCATCGGGCAGGGTGGGATAGAGGTCCAGCAGGCTATCCAGATTCGTGACCTCGATTGGGCGAACAACCAGGCCGTTATCCGCGACCAACCGAACGGACGTCCCGGCCCGCGCACCTTGCTTGTGACAATCCAGCACAGCGTTCAGACCGGCACTGCCGAAATACGTCACGCCTTGCAAGTCGAGGATCAGCAACCGAGATTCTTGGCTTTCGGCCTGCTGCAGTGCCGACTGCAACTGCGACCGCAGCTGCTCGGCGGTGCTGGAATCGATCTCGCCGATGGCATGCACCAGCACGGCTTCTGGTCGAACCTCGGAGTCGACCACCAGCAAATCCATCGCGCTCACCCGCTTCGATGCATTCAATCCGTCAGCCTGGGACCACGGGTATTGGTCCAGACCCGCTGGACGGCAACGTAGCCCGGCCTGCCGTCCACCGTCTCGTCGAGCCTATCTGGCAGCGCGCTTACGTGGTGGATTCACCCGGAATACGCTGATGCACTGTTAACAACAGATGATCGAAGATGGCTTGGGTCTCCGCTGACGGCGGAGGCAACGTGGCGTTTTCGGTGATGAGTTGCTTGGCCAACGAGCGCAGCTTGGTGTTGGTCTCCTGCGATCGCCACCGCAGCACGCCGAAGGCCTGTTCGGGGCTGACCCGGTAGATCGCCATCAGCAGACCTTTGGCCTGCTCGATCAGGGCGCGCGCCTCGAATAGATCGGGCAAGGCCTCGTCGAGGGCCACCTGGCGGGTCTCGACGAAGGTCGCGGTGAGGTCGAGGTAGTAACCGACGGTACCCACCACTGCGCCAGTCTCGTCGGACATCCGGTCGGCCACCACGATCGCCTCGTGCACGGTACCGGCGGTGTCGACGAAGCGGTGACGGCTGGAGAACGAGCCCTGGGACAACAGTGCCCGGTCGAGCAGGTCCTGGACATGACCGCGGTCGTCGGGATGCTTGTGCGAGAGCAGCAACTCCGTCGTGGGCTCGACGGTCCCGGGTTCGTAGCCGTGCATCCGGGCCAGCTGGTCCGACCACTCCCAGCGCTGGCCGACGAACCAGAATCGGAAAGCCCCGACGCCCGGCTTCTCATCGTCGACCGCCGGCCACCGGGCTGGCCAGGCATCGATTCCGATACTTGTTCCGGCCACCTCCCGCACGCCACACATCTTTCCACCATGAACACGGCTTGCCTACTGATTAGGCATGACCTGATTGGGTCGGCAAGCCCTCGATCGGACCGTGAATTTCTGCACGCCTGCGCGCCGCGGCCCGGCTGCGCTAGCGTGGAAGCGCAATAGATACGCGGGAGCGCACACCCGGTGCGCTGAGAGGACGGCTCGGGGCCGTCGACCGTACGAACCTGATCGGGTAATGCCGACGTAGGGAGATGAGAAATGACCGATTTAGCAGTCGAACCAACCGTGACCACCGGCCCGATCGCCGGCAGCCAGAAGGTCTACCGGGACCTTGAGGTGCACCCCGACGGGCCCGTCGCCAAGGTCCCGTTCCGCCGGGTCAATCTGTCCAACGGCGAACATCTCGACCTTTACGACACCTCCGGCCCCTACACCGATCCCGACGCGGTGATCGACGTGACGGCCGGCCTGCCACCGCGCCCGGGTGTGGTGCGCGACCGCGGCACGCAGCTGCAGCGAGCCCGTGCCGGCGAGATCACCGCCGAAATGGCCTACATCGCCACGCGCGAGCAGATGCCGGCCGACCTGGTCCGCGACGAGGTCGCCCGCGGCCGTGCGGTGATCCCGGCCAATCACAACCACCCCGAGAGCGAGCCGATGATCATCGGCAAGGCGTTCGCGGTGAAGGTCAACGCGAACATCGGCAACTCGGCGGTGACGTCGTCGATCGCCGAAGAAGTCGACAAGATGGTGTGGGCCACCCGCTGGGGCGCGGACACCATCATGGATTTGTCCACCGGCAAGGACATTCACGCCAC
>NZ_DATNJW010000238.1:0-13771 GCF_035603715.1 Mycobacterium sp.
GCGCGGCACTGAGTGCGATCGATGTGGCGCTCATGTAGCCAACGTGAAGCCGGTGTACCCGGCAGCCGCGATCTCATCGCAGCGGCGCCGATATTCGGGGATTCCGCCGGTGTAACCCATGTACATCCGTTTCTTGCCGGGCACGTTGCCACCGTTGTACCAGGAGTTGCATGATGGATGGACGAGAACGGTCGGTGCGACCAACGAGGTCGCGTGGTCGATCCACTCCTGCTGCGCGGTGGACAGTGCCTCGATGGTGCGAATTCCGTTGGAGCGCAGGTGTGTGATGCAGTCGCAGATCCAGTCCACATGTTGTTCGAGCGCGGCGACGAAGTTGGTCGCCGCGCTCGGGCTGCCCGGGCCCTGGATCGTGAACAGGTTCGGGAAGCCGGCGACCGCCAGGCCCAGATAGGACAACGGGCCCTCGGCGGCCCAGAATTCGGCGAGCGACAGTCCGTCGCGTCCACGGATGTCGATGCGGCTCAACGCACCTGTCATTGCGTCGAACCCGGTGGCATAGACGATCACGTCGAGATCGTAAGAACGGTGGTCAGTACGAATACCGGACGGGGTCACCGCGCGGATCGCTCCCTTGCGCAAATCGACGAGCGTCACGTTGTCGCGGTTGAAGGTTTCGTAGTAGCCCTGGTCGATGATCGGCCGCTTGCAGGCGAACGGGTGGTCGGGCACCAGGGCGGCCGCCGTTTCGGGGTCCTCGACGATCCGCGCCACCGCCTCGCCATACAAGGTTGCCGCCATCCGGTTGGCCTCGATGTCGAAGAAGATGTCACCCCAATTCAGCGCGCCCAGGACGCCGTCCTCTTCGATAGCACGCAATTGGTCTTCGCGTGACGCCGACTTCAACGGGGGCTTACCCAGCATCCCGAGGAGCACCGAGAAGGCGCTCAGCCGCGCCGCACCAACCGGGTGCGCCCGTTGGGCGGCTCGGATGTCGTCGTAGTGCGCTTTCAGATCGTCCAGCTCGCCGGGCTCGAACCGCCGCACCCGCCACGGCAGGGTGTAGGCCGGAGAGCGCTGAAACACGTAGAGCTGCTCGGCTTCTCGGGCAACGACGGGGATGAGCTGGACACCGCTCGAGCCGGTACCGATGACGCCGACTCGCCCGCCGGAAAAGTCGACACCGTCCTTCGGCCAGCGGCTGGTGAACAACGACGATCCGGTGAAGGACGCCATCCCGGGGATGTCGGGTTCCAGCGGCGCCGACAAGATTCCGGTAGCCGCGACGACGAGCGGGGCCCTGAGAACCTCACCGGCTTCGGTGCGCACCGTCCAGTCCGCCGCCTGCTCGTCGAAGGTCATCGCGACGACCTTGGTGCCGAACTGGATGTCGCGGCGAAGGTCAAGACGGTCGGCAACGAAGTTCAGGTAGGCCTCCACCTCGGGCTGGGCCGGCATGGTCTCCGTCCACACCCATTCCTGCTGTATTTCCTCGGAGAAGCTGTACGAGTACTCAATGCTCTCGATGTCACACCGTGCACCGGGGTAGCGGTTGTACAGCCAAGTGCCACCGACGTTTTCGGCCATCTCCAGCACCCGGGTCCTGAGCCCGAGCTGACGCAGCCGGTGCAGCGTGTACAGGCCGGAGAATCCGGCACCGATAACGAGCGCATCGAAGCGCGGGTCGCTATCAGGCATTGTCACCGGTGATCTGCTGGATGGTCCGGGTCAGGTGCAGCGTCTTGATCCGCCAAGTGCCGTCCTGTTTTTCGTAGGTCTCGTGGTAGTGGCCCGCACCGTGCAGTTCGTTGCCGTTGCCGAAGATGATCCAGTCCTCCATTGCCCAGATGCCGGTAGCGGTCACGGGCGAGGTGAGGGTGATTTCCGGGGTATGGCAGTGGTGCATCGTGGCCGCATTCTCGAGACTGCCCAGCACCATGGGCACGAAGTTGTCGGCACCTTCCACCGGCGGGCCTGTCAACGGGTCGGCTCCACCGGTGGACACCGCCATGTCCAGCAGGACCACCACGTCGTCGCTGAACACACTGCGCCACCCGTCGGCGTCCTTGGCGTCGAGAAACCGGCAATAGCGCGCTTTCAACTGCCTAATCGCTTCGAGATCGTCTGCCACTTCCCAACGCCTCCCTCGACCTGGAATCCATACTGTAACGTATTTAGTATCGCCGCCACGAGTGCTTGAGGAGCCGGTGTGAAAGTTCCCTTCACCTGGAAAGTCACCGGTTGGTTCATGGTCGGCTGGTCGCCGGAATTTCCCATCGGCGAGGTCCGGCCGCTGCATTATTTCGGCGAGGATCTGGTCGCTTACCGAGACGAGCAGGGTGAACTCCACGTCATGGAAGCGCACTGCAAGCACCTCGGCGCCCACATCGGCCACGGCGGCACTGTGGTCGGCGACTGCGTTCAATGCCCGTTCCATGGATGGCGCTGGGGACCCGACGGCACTAATCGGTACATCCCCTATCAGCCGGACCGGCCCAATAAGGTATTGCGGCTGCGGGTGTACCCAGTCCGGGAGCAGTACGACTGCGTGTTCATCTGGCATCAGCCAGACGGCAAGGAGCCGCAGTGGGAGATGCCGGACATCTTCCGCAAGTTCCCGCAATTCGAGACCGATCCGGCCGCCTACTACCGTGCGTTTCCGGAGTTCTCCCGGCGGGCCGAACGCGAACCCGTGCATCCGCAAACCGTCGCCGAGAATGCACCCGACAGTGCGCATTTCGAGTACGTGCACCATGCGACGGTGACGCCGCGCGTGCTGGACTGGAAGATCGTCGACCAGGAATGGCAATTCGTCGCCGGCTGGCCGGATGCCCGCAGCGACAACTCTGAGGATCTCGCGTTACGGTTCCACAGCCACTTGTTCGGCCTGGGTGGCGCGATCAGCGTGTTCGAGGGCGCCCAGAATCATCGGCTGATCTTCACCTGCACACCGGTCGACGACGAATGCTCGGACTTGTTCTATTCAATCTGGTGGCCGCGGCTGCCCGGCGACTCGTCCGACATACCGAGCGGCGAGCTGCGCGACACCATCGAAAAGCATTTCCTGTCAACAGTCTTCGACGATCTTCAGATCTGGCGTTACCAGAAGTACGTGGAAAATCCGGCGCTTTCCAAAGAGGACGCGAAAGGGTATATGGCCCTGCGTAAGTGGGCTGCTCAGTTTTACGAAGTGCCGGCATGATCGACCTGGCCGAGATCGCGGCACCCGGGCACACCGCGATCGTCACCCAAGAGTGCCAGGGCGCCGTCATCGGCCCGAACGCCGGGCTGGCAATACTCGCCGAGGAGGCGCGCCGTGTTGCACTGCCCAACATCACCAGGCTGCTGCCGGCTGCTCGGGCAGCAGGCGTGCGGGTGGTGCACTGCGTAGTGCAGCGACGTCCCGATGGGCTCGGATCCAATCACAACGCGAAGATCTTCTCCATCGGGCGCGGTGAGGTGAACATTCTTCCGGGTACGCCGGGGGCCGCGGTATTGCCTGAATTAGGACCCGAGCCAACCGATCTGGTCCTCAGCAGATGGCACGGTGTCGGCCCCATGGGAGGAACCGACCTGGACGCCGTGCTGCGCAACCTCGGGGTGTCGACCATCGTGGTGGTCGGGGTATCGCTGAATATCGCGATCCCCAACGTGGTCATGGACGCGGTCAACGCTGCCTACCGGGTCATTGTGCCGCGCGATGCCGTCGCCGGAATCCCCACCGAGTACGGCAATGCGATCATCGATAACACGCTGTCGCTGTTGGCGACAATCACCAGCACCGACGATCTGATCCAGACGTGGGGCCAGCCCGATGAGGGGACTTTGTGACCGACGCCGCCGACACCGCACCCGCAGCCCGGGGTGGGTTTCCCGAAGTCCGACCGGTGGAAGACGCACCCCCGGAGCTGGGCCGATTCGTCGCCGCGATGCGCCGACTCCAGGATCTGACCGTCGCCACCAACCCGGACAGCTCGCTGTGGGCTGATGCAGCCGCGCACCTGGAAAGCGCGTGCGCCCTCTTGGACGGCCACCAGGTTCCGGAGACGCAGGTCGTGGCGGGCCGCGTGTTGAGCATTCCCGGATTGGGGCATCCGCTGATGCCGCCGTGGACGATGAACGACTCCGGGCGCGACGGTGTCACGATGACTGGGCACTTCACCGAGGCTCACGTGGGCGGTAACCGGGCGGTGCACGGTGGCATGATTCCATTGCTGTACGACTGGCTGCTCGGGATGACGGTGACCGCCGCGAAGATCCGGCCCACCCGGACCGCCTTCCTGCACGTCGACTACCGCAAGATCACCCCGATCAACGAGCCGCTGGAGGCTCGCGGCACGATCATCGAGATCGACGGCCGTAAGGTTTTCATCACGGCTACCATGACGGCAGCCGACGGCGCGGTACTCAGCGAAGCCAACGGCCTGATGGTTCGCTTACTTCCGCACCAGCCGTGAGAGGCCTGATGTCCGACACCGCAGTCGAATTCACCGTGCCCGCCGTCACCGCAGCCGTCGCGGCCACGATTCCGAACCGCGAGCTGATCATCCAGGGCGATCGACGCTACACCTACGCAGACATCGTCGGGCGGTCGAATCGTCTGGCGGCATACCTGCACTCACGCGGGTTGGGTTGCCACACAGAGCGATCAGCGCTGGATGGCCACGAAGTCGGGCAGGATCTTCTCGGCCTATATGCCTACAACGGCAACGAGTTCGTCGAGGCGTTGCTGGGCGCCTTCGCCGCCCGGGTCGCACCGTTCAACGTCAATTTCCGCTACGTCAAGAGCGAGTTGCAGTATCTGCTCGCCGACTCGGGTGCAACGGCACTGATCTACCACGCCTGCTTCGCACCGCGGGTAGCCGAAGTGTTGCCGGATCTTCCGCAGCTGCGGGTCTTGATTCAAATCGCCGACGATTCGGGCAACGCCTTGCTCGACGGCGCCGTGGACTACGAGACCATCATCGGCTCGGATTTGCCGGAGCCGGCACTCCAGCACTCCCCCGACGATCTGTACGTCCTCTATACCGGCGGCACCACCGGGATGCCGAAAGGTGTGCTGTGGCGGCAGCACGACATCTTCATGACCTCCTTCGGCGGGCGCAACATCATGACCGGAGAGCCCAGTAGCTCGCTCGACGAGATCGTGGAGAGGCTGGCGGGCAGCGCGGGAACCAAGCTGTTGCTCCTGCCGCCGCTGATCCACGGTGCGGCGCAGTGGAGCGTGATGACGGCGATCACCACCGGCCAGACCGTTGTCTTCCCTTCTGTTGTAGACCATTTCGATGCTGATGATGCGGTCCGCACCATCGAACGGGAGAAGGTGATGACGGTGACCGTGGTCGGTGACGCGATTACGCGCCCCTTGGTCGCCGCGATCGAAAAGGGCGTCGCGGATGTGTCGTCGTTGGCCGTGGTGGCCAGCGGTGGCGCGCTGTTGACCCCGTATGTCAAGCAACGCGTGATCGACGTGCTGCCCAACGCCATCGTCATTGACGGCGTCGGATCCTCGGAGACCGGTGGCCAGATGCACCACATGTCGACCTCGGGAACCGTGTCGACGGGCATCTTCAATGCCGGGCCCGACACCGTCGTCGCCGCCGAGGATCGCGGCTCGATCCTTCAGCCAGGTCACGATGGCATGGGCTGGCTCGCCCAACGGGGCTACGTACCACTGGGTTACAAGGGCGACGCCGCCAAAACCGCGGCCACTTTCCCGGTGATCGAGGGCGTGCGTTACGCGGTACCCGGTGACCGGGCCCGCCACCGCACCGACGGCTGTATCGAGCTGCTGGGCCGCGATTCGGTGACGATCAACTCCGGCGGCGAAAAGATCTTCGTCGAAGAAGTCGAAACGGCCATTGCCTCGCATCCCGCGGTGACCGACGTGGTCGTCACCGGACGACCCAGCGAGCGGTGGGGCCAGGAAGTCGTCGCCGTCGTTGCACTCGCCGATGATGCGCGGGCCGAGGCTGTTGAGCTGATCGACCATGCCGCGAAAACCCTGGCCCGCTATAAACTTCCGAAGGCGGTCGTCTTCCGCGACGCCATCGAACGCAGTCCCTCTGGGAAGGCTGACTACCGTTGGGCCCGCGAGCAAGCGGTGAACGGAGCATAGGCATGGGCGACGACGACGTGCGGGCCGCTCTACAACGCCACTGGGATGCCTCCGACGCGAACGACTTCGCCACTGAACACCAAATCTATCGAGCCGATGCAGTTCTCGACTATCCGCAATCGGGCGAGCGCATCCGAAGCCGAGCCAACATCCAGGCGTCACGCACCGCCCAGCCAAACCTCAAGCGGTTCACCGTGCGACGCATGCTCGGCAGCGGAAACCTGTGGGTCAGCGAACTCGTCATGACGTACGACGGAAAGCCCTCGTACGTGGTCAGCATCATGGAATTCGAGGGCGCCGAGGTGGTCCACGAATCGCAGTACTTCAGCGACCCGTTCGAGCCGGGGCCATCTCGCGCTCAATGGGTCGAAAAGATGGACTGAGCCGGGCGCAGTGACACCGGTAGGTGTGTGAGTCCGTGCAGACCGATGCTGTTGTTGAAAGTCGGTTCACCGGCCAACGTCAACGCCGGATAGTGCTCGAACAACGACTGCAAGCCGATGTGTAATTCCATCCGGGCAAGTGCCGCACCCAGACAGACATGCGTGCCCGTGCTGAAGCTGAGGTGTTCGCGGGCGTTGGCGCGGGCGGTGTCGAAGGTACCCGGGTTCTCAAAGAGTGCCGGATCGCGGTTGGCGCCGCCCGCTAAAAGAAAGACGGGTTCGTCCGCCCGGACCGGATACCCTTGCACGTCAACGTCTTCGGTAGCGATACGCGGCACTACATGACCCGCCGTGTCAAATCGCAGAATCTCCTCGACCGCACCCGGCCAGCCGTCGGGATTCGCGGCTAGCGCGGCCACCTGATCCGGATGACGGACCAGCGCGACGACGGCTTTGCCCATGACATGACTCGTGGTGACGAACCCCGCGCCCAGGAGCAAATTCGCGAGCATCCTGAGTTCGATTTCGCTCAGATCGCCGCTACGTACGACGTCGGAGAGGATGCTCTCGCCGGTATCGTCTTTCCGCAGCCGCTCGATATGGTTAGCGAGATACCGGTCGAACTCGCGCAGGACTGCGTTGCCGGCCCGAAAGTCACGCCAGCATGCTGCCGTGCTACCGATCAATCTCGTTGTGGCTTCGGCGACTTCCTGGAGATAGCCCGTCTCCCCGGGGGGCATTCCCATCATTTCGGTGATGATCGCTATCGGAATGCGCGACGTGTACTCGGAGACCAAATCGCACTCGGTCTTGCCCGTCAGACCGCGCAGCAATCCGTCGGCGAGGTTGTGAACACGGCCACGAAGTCGCTCGAGCGCGCGCGGCGTGAATGCCCGCGCGACCGGGCGACGCAGCCTCGTGTGCTCGGGCGGATCGGTGACCAACATCGACGGTGGCTCGATCGGGTTGAGTACGTCGGGGTCGGTCTTGGCCAAGATCCACTGGCCGAAACGAAAAGACGATCGATCCGGAGGTTTGAAGGTCCTGAAGCGGCCGTCGCGGAGCACCTCGCGCATGATCTGCGAATCGGCGGTGACCCAGCCGCGGACTTTCACAACTGGAGACATTCGCCCGCGACGGCGGACCTGCTCGATGAGCGGATAGATATCGGGGACGGGATTGCGGTCGATGGTCATCAATTGCGCCAGCGGATCGCCTCGTCGCGCCAGCAGATTAAGCGCCACGCGTGACGGCGCATACCCCACTGCCCAATGCGTCCACTCCCGGACTGGCACACCCATGTGCCCACACTCCTGAGGAAATCGGCTGCCATGGAGCCTAACGCGCCCAGGTCTACAGTTGAGTGGGCACGACGAAAGGTACGCAATGTTCGCAGCGTTCGGATTCGAAGCCATGGGTGTTGTCGTCGGCGACATGTTCTTCGTCGACCCGACACCGAACGAAGGCCAAGAAACCCCTGAGCGGGGAGTCAGATTGGAACTACGGCTGGTCGACCGGGCCGAGCCGCGGGGATCGATCTACGCCGGAGTCCCAATCGCTTTCACCCGCCCGGTGTGGCGGGTGGATCTTTTCGGGTCCACCGAGAGCCCGCCCGGGACACTCGACCGGGCCCACCATCACCCCCGGTTCAACGGCTGGGAGCCCAGCCGCCGGAACTTCGTCCCCGAGCTGTCAGCCGACCCGCTGTCCTGGTTGGCAGCTGAGCTGGCCGACCCGGGCGCCGTGCTGGCCCGGGCCGGTGTCGACGCGGACGAAGTCAGCGAGGCCGATATAGCAGGACTTGCCGCGGCCGCCCCGGACATTGTTGCCACGGTGAAACGAATGCTCGACGGCGTGCGGAGTGGCCAATTGGCGCCGGCCCCCGCCGAGCCTGTCGCCGCGGCGCGCACGGGCTGGCTCTGAGCTCGGGGACGGCGCGGTTTCTCTCTCGCGGTTGAACCGTTCACCGTAAGTAGTCGTTGCCTGCTTAGTTGTCGGCGAGGACCCTCTGACCGCGTTCGACATGCAGCCCTCAAAACACGTCGCGGCGCATGGATCAGGCGGGACATCCCGGCTGCAGCTCCCAGTCGTTACGACACCGGGCTAATCCTTTGCCAGGAACTTGTGGAGTTGCTCCACAGCATGGTCGATGGTGAAGCTGGCGGGTGCGTGTCGCGGCGGGAACTCCTTGAAGGTGTCGAGGAACTTCGTGGCCATAGCGACCATGTACAAGACGAAGTAGTCGTGGCGAAGGAACCACTCGTAGTAAGTATTTGAGGTGATATCGGCATACTCGAACGGATCGGTACGCAAGTTGAACAACTTTGGTAAGCGCAGCGATGTGAATGGTTCTGCCCATAGCCGCATAGTGCCTTGGCAACGTTGCTCCATGAAGACGGCTTTCCAGTTCTCAAAGCGCATAGCGACCAGATCCCCGTCGTCGGAGAAGTAGAAGAACCCCCGCCTTGGGCTGGTTTCGACCTCTCCCGTCAGATACGGCAACAGGTTCACGCCGTCGATATGGACCTTGAATGTCTTGTCCTCGCCTTGGAGATTGACGACGTAGCCGTTCTTGAGCTTGTCGCTGACATCGGGGTCGCCAGCGGCTGCGAGCAGTGTAGGCAACCAATCATGGTGCTGGACAATATCGTTGGACACGACCCCAGCTTTGATCTTGCCGGGCCACCGGATCAGCTCCGGTACTCGGAACGCTCCTTCCCAGTTCGTGTCCTTTTCGCTCCGGAACGGGGTCGTGCCCGCATCCGGCCAACTGTTGCGGTGCGGCCCGTTGTCGGTGGAGTAGATGACGATGGTGTCCTCGGCGATACCCAGTGCGTCGAGGCAGTCCAGTACCTTGCCGACATTGCGGTCGTGATCGATCATCGTGTCGTGGTAGTCGGATTGCCATAGCCCCGCCTGACCCCGACTTTCGGGCTTGGGGTGGGTATAGAGGTGCATGTGGGTGGTGTTCATCCACACGAAGAACGGTGTCTCAGTTCCGTGTTGGCGGATGATGAAATCAATTGTGACATCGGTGATGTCATCGTCGATGGTCTGCATCCGCCGGGTGTCGAGAGGGCCGGTGTCCTCGATGATCTGCTTGCCGACGGGCCCAAACTTCGGATGGTCGGGCTCGGCGGAGACCTTGTCAGTGGCCCGGCATTTCAGTACGCCACGCGGCAGCGCAAGTTCGTGCAAGATCGGGAATTGATCGGCATGGGGATAGTCGAACTGCTCCGGTTCTTCCTCGGCGTTGAGGTGATAGAGGTTGCCGAAGAACTCATCGAAGCCGTGCACGGTCGGTAGGTACTTGTTCAGGTCACCGAAGTGGTTCTTGCCGAACTGCCCGGTCGCATATCCCAACGGCTTGAGTAATTCCGCGATCGTCGGGTCCTGGGCGGCCCACCCGATATCGAAACCGGGCGCGCCCACCTTGCTCATACCAGTCCGGTACACACTCTGGCCGCTGATGAACGCGGCCCGTCCGGCAGTGCAGCTCTGCTCACCGTAGGAGTCGGTGAAGAGCATCCCCTCCTGTGCAAGCCGGTCAATGTTGGGCGTGTGGTAGCCCATCAATCCCATGCTGTAGCAACTCAAGTTGCTGATGCCGATGTCGTCGCCCCAGATCACGAGGAAATTGGGTTTCCCATTTGGCATATGAGGCCCCTTTTGCTTGCGGCTGGAGGTTCCTATTGCACGGCGGTTGTCCGCGTCATCGACGCTATACCCACCCACTTCCCATTGCCGCAGATTCCAAGTGCGCCCGGAGTAGTTCAGCGAACCGCCGACCTCTGTAGGCCCGTGGCGCCGGGGCGATCGTCAGCAAGCTTGCGTTCGGAATCGAAGGCGTGCGAGCGTAAGAGCAACTCTCGAAAGGGGGCGAAGGTCATGAGCCAAGCAACCTATGTCATCGCCTCAACTCCTCGCTCGGGTAGTTCGCTTCTGGCCGCTGGCCTCGTTGCGACCGGAGTCGCCGGGCGGCCCGAAGAGTACTTCACGCCCGACTACATCGGGTCCTATAAGCAAGACCTGAAACTGCCGATGGATTGCTCATGGGCAGAATATGTGGCGAAGGTTATGGCGTTCGCGGCGACAGAGAACGGTGTTCGGGGAGTAAAAATTCATTGGCGCCATGTCGTCTTGCTTGCGCGAGCCCTGGGTTTTCATGGCGATCCGGGGGTTGTTCTCGAGATGCTTTTTCCGGCAGCAGTTTTCGTGAATATCGTCCGTACCGATCGGCGCGCGCAGGCCCTATCGCTGTTTCGCGCCGAGGCGACTGGCGAGTGGTTTCGTGCGTCCGGGTTGTCGAGGAGTGCGCGCTCGTGGGGGCTCTACCTGGCGCGGCCCACACCCGGTCGGGCTGCGGTCGACCTCACCGGCGTGGTGCCGGCATACGAGCAGATTGTCGAGATGGAACGAAGCCTCGACGCCGAACAGGCTGCGTGGACCAATTACTTCACCAGTCGGCGTCCCGAGGTCCTGACGGTCCGGTATGAAGAACTCGACGTGAACTACGACGGTGAGATTGCGCGAGTCTTGCAATTTCTCGGCGCTGATCCCACACACGCCACTGGCTTGCCCAAATCTCCGCTCGAGCGTCAATCCGACCACATCAACGAATACTGGCGGCGACTAATTGACCACGAGCAATCTGACCGAGCTAACCGATGTCCAGCGGCCGAGCTGAATTGAGGCGGCGCAGGTGAATCCGGGGCTCTATGGCATTGCCTCGGCCCACGCGATATGTCCTTCGAAGTTAAGCGTTTTCGCCATGTCGCGGTAGCCATCCCTGAGGTCGCAGTAGGCGGCGTCGTCACCACGTGCACGCGCCAGCAGTGCGCGTAGCCGTAGCAGCCAGACATCGAGCATCACCAGGCCGTCATCGGCTGGTGCGTCGACTAACCGCTCGATCGCAGCGTTGGCCTCTATCAGGTCACCTTCTGCCCCGCGATCTAGCAGTGTCTCCACCAAAACACCCGTCGCGGGAATGCCCCACACCGGCAGCTGTCCCTCGCCGAGCAGATGACCGACGGCGGCGGCCATTAGCGGTATGGCTTCATCGCGATCTCCGCGCCGAGCCCTCTCACGAGCCGCGTACACACTGACGCCCGTTAAATCGCACAGGTTGTATCCCCGGCGTAGGAACACCTCGCCAACCTCCGCCAGCAGCCGTTGTCCGCGGTCGCGCTCCGCAGCGGTGTGGTGGTGTACCAGCGCAATGCCCAGCGTCATCTGGGCGAATGCCAACGCGATGTCATCACCGGATCGTTCGGCAATCCGCAGGGCATCCACGATCTCGCCCACCGCGACATCGTCGGGCACCAGCACGCCGTACAGCATCCCCGCGTTGTAGACCCAGGCGACAACCGTGGCGTAGGACAGGGGGTCGGCGCTGCGTGCCATGACCAGGCCGTGTCGCAGGTCGTCGCGCCATCCGTGACGACCCAGGCAATAACGGGCGGTACCCCGACCTATAAAGCCACTCGCCAGTGGACAGCCGAAAAGGAAGTTGCCCTTGGAGGGATCACCGTCGGCCAGGTCGATCACTCTCTCTGACCAGCGCAGCACGTCACTCCACTCGCCACTTTCACCCTTAGCGTGGATCAGCGGCATGTACAGCCCCACGGTCAAGGTCGGGTCGCCGATGGACTCGGCGAGGGTCCAGGCTTCAGATGCCAGCTGCGACGCGTCGCGCATCCGGTCCTGATACGCGTGATCCATCACCAACCCCGCCATGGCGATGGCCAGTGACGCCTTGTCCCCGGTGGCCGCACACAACTGCCGTAACTCCTCGAAGCGGTCACCGGCAGCGTTCACGTGGACTCGATAGGCGGTCGCGCACAACATAGTGCGAGGAGCAATGCGAACGGCTGCCCGGTCGGGGTCATCGGCGGGTAATGCGTCGGCGATCTTTTCCGCGCGCTCCCAACTCAGTCGCGCAGCGGCGATGTCGCGGTTGGTCGCCCACGTAGCCGCGCGCATGTGCCAGCCGTAGGCGGCGTGCAGGTCACCGGCGACCTCCACATGTTCGGCGATCAGAGCAGCGTTCTCCTCGGTCGCCGCCGGGTCATGTGATTCGATGGCGGCCGCGACGCGGCGGTGTAATTCGGCGCGATCGGATTTGAGTTGTGATTCGTAGGCCACCGCGCGGATCAGCGGATGGTGGAACACATACTCGGCTTGCCGGGTGGATCGGATCTGATCGATGAATTCGCCGCCCACCAAGCTGTCAAGGACAGGGTCAATTCCCAGTGTTTCCAGTAGTTCCCGGCTGAAGCGTGAGCCGATGACAGCGGCTGCGCTCAACGTGCGCTTGGCCGCTGGATCAAGCCGGTCGATGCGGGCTGCAATAGTCGCTTGCAATGTGGCCGGCACACTGACCTCGCCACCATCGGTTGTCGATTCGTAGGCGCTGCGGTTACCCCGCAGCACGCCGCGCTCGGCCAGGTCGCGCACGATCTCTTCGGCGAAAAACGGATTACCGGCGGCCCTCTCGGCGATTGTCTGGCCCAATGCACCAACCGATGGGTCAGGGCCGAGCAGCTCTCGAACCAGTGCTGCCGTCTCCGAATCACTCAGAGGCGTAAGCGCTAGGGTCTGCGCGTCTGCTACGTGGGTTAACGCGCCCCGATACTCCGGGCGATGGGTGAGCATCACCATCGATGGGGTGTGCGGGATGACGGTGAAAAAATCTGTCAGCATCGACTCGCTGGCCTCATCAATCCAGTGCGCATCCTCGACCACGTACAGCGCCGGTTGGGTGCGGGCCACCGACGCGGCATAGATCAGTGCCGTCAACCGCCGACGACGAGCATCCGGATCGATCTGCGGAAGCTGCACATCGGGATCGGCAATGCCTAGGAGGTCGTCGAGTAGCAGCATGTCCTCCGGGTCTGCGTCGGGAACCCTGTGGCGCACTCGATCGCGGGCGTCCTGCCTATCAAGACCCTCAACGCCGATGGCCGCACGCAGCAGTCGCGCGACGACATGGAAGGGGACCTGGCTGGTGTCTGACTCGCAGAACGCGGTGAACACCTCCAAACCTCGTCCATGCGCCATCCCCGCCACCTCACGCACCAGACGGCTCTTGCCGATACCAGGTGGGCCCACCATCCCGACCACTGCGCCGTGGCCGTCGATTGCGCGATCCAACAAGCTCTCGACGGCCGACAGCTCCCCGCGCCGACCCACCAGAGTCGACTCGGCACGCCCGACGGCGCGATGCCGGTCGCCGATGCCCAACAGGCGGTGGGCACGCACCGGCTCGTCGGCACCCTTGATCCGAACCAACTCAGCCTCGCCCAAGGCTGCT
>NZ_DATNJW010000239.1:0-4105 GCF_035603715.1 Mycobacterium sp.
GATGTCCGAAGAAATTACGAAAGACCAGGATCGTGAGCGGCTGTCATCGAAGGATCTTCGGCCGGCGGATTTGGACAGTACGGATCGCAAAATCGTGAGCCTCCTCCATGCCGACGCCCGCATGACCAACAGCGCGCTGGCCGAAGAGCTCGACATCGCCGCGTCGACCTGCCATGGCCGGGTGCGCCGACTCGTGGACTCGGGTGTGATCCGCGGCTTCTATGCCGATATCGACCCGGCCGCGGTGGGATTGCCGCTGCAGGCGATGATTTCGGTGAGCCTGCAGTCCAACGCCCGCGGCAAAATTCGGGAATTCATCCAGCAGATTCGGCGCAGGCCCCAGGTGATGGACGTGTACTTCCTCGCCGGTGCCGATGACTTCATCCTGCACGTGGCCGCGCGCGATACCGAAGATCTGCGCTCATTCGTGGTGGAGAACCTCAATGCCGACGCCGATGTCGCAGGCACCCAGACATCGCTGATCTTCGAGCACCTGCGGGGAGCCGCGCCCGTCTGACCGCGAGGAGTTCCCGATACCGGGGGTACCGGGTATGCTCCTGCCAATGTTCACGGTCAACGACGAGGCTGTCGGTCCGCACCTGCCAGGTGCCGGGGCGTTGGGCGATCACGAACGATTGGTCCTCGAAGCGCGCGACGTCACGTTCGACTGGGCGAAGCTGCCGTTTCACTACGTGCCCGGTGAGCCGTTCACTACCCACATGCTCAACGTGCTGCACCTGCTGCTGCCGGCCGGCGAGGAGTTCTTCGTCGACCTGTTCAAGCAGGCGCTGCCACTGATCAAAGACGACCAATTGCGGCTCGATGTGCAGGGATTCATCGGCCAGGAGGCGATGCATTCACAGGCGCACACCGGTGTGCAGGAGTACTTCGCCGCCAACGGCATCGACGTGACACCCTTCACCGACCAGATGAACTGGCTGTTCGGCAAGCTCTTGGGCGACCGGCCGCGGTGGAGTGTGCGGCGCCAGCACAGCTGGCTGCTCGAGCGGGTGGCACTCGTCTCGGCCATCGAGCATTACACCGCGATCCTGGGCGAGTGGATCCTGAACACCCCGCAGCACGACGCGATCGGCACCGATCCGGTGATGCTGGACATGCTCCGCTGGCACGGCGCCGAAGAAGTCGAGCACAAGGCGGTGGCCTTCGATCTGATGAAGCACCTGCGGTCCGGTTACTTGCGGCAGGTGCGTACCCAACTGGTCGTGACACCGATGATGCTGCTGATGTGGGTGCGCGGAGTGCGCTTCATGTACTCCGTTGACCCGCAGGTGCCGCACGGCGCCAAGCCGCACTGGTGGTACTACTTCCAGGCCGCACGACGAGGTTTGATGCCAGGGCCGCTGCGCTTCGTGCGGGTGATCGGCGCCTACTACCTGCCGGGCTTCCACCCGTCGCAGCTGGGCGGGGTGGAGAAGGCGGTCGACTACCTGGCGATCTCACCCGCCGCGCGCGCATCGCACTGAGCGAGAGGATCCGATGACCACCGATTCGGCGGCGAGTGCAGCCGTGCCGACCCGCAGCACTGTGACCGCGTCGGACGGCGTCACGTTGGCCGTCCATGCCTACACCGAGATCGACCCGCAGCGGCCGACCGTGTTGGCCATTCACGGTTACCCCGACAACCATCACCTCTGGGATGGGGTGGCCTCGCATCTCGCTGGGCGCTATAACCTCGTCGCCTACGACGTGCGGGGCGCCGGCGAGTCCGCGAAGCCGCCGGGGCGATCGAATTACCGCTTTTCCCAGTTGATTTCCGATACCGGCGCGGTGATCGACAGCCTGGGTGTCGGCCGGGTGCATCTGCTGGCCCATGACTGGGGCTCGATTCAGTCCTGGGCCGCGGTCACCGACGAGACGGTGATGAGCAAGGTGGCCTCGTTCACGTCGATCTCCGGGCCCCATCTCAACTACGCGGGCAAGTTTTTGCGGTCGGCCCGCACTCCACGCGGGCTTTTCGACGTGATCCGGCAGTTCATCGCGTCGGGATACATCTGGTTCTTCCTGACCCCGGGTTTGCCGGAGCTGATGATCCGCTCCGGGCTGGGTGTGAAAGTCATTGACGCGTTTGGCCGTATCGGTAATTCCAGCGCACTCACCCGACCTGTCGACACGGTGCGATCTACCGGCGACTATCTCAACGGCCTCAACCTGTACCGCGCCAACATGCCTGGCCCGTTTCTGGCCCCTGGTACGAAGCTGCCCGATACCACCGTTCCGGTCCAGGTGTTGGTGCCGCGGATGGACATGTTTGTCACGCCCGCGCTGCAGCGCTTCACCGGTTCAATCCCGTTGGGCAGCAGGGTGGTTCCGATCGAGGGCGGCCACTGGGTGGTGACCGCGCGTCCCGACGTTATTGCGCGGCTGACCAGTGAATGGATCGACCGGGTAGTCAACGGCGCCGCTCCGAATAGCCAAAGCGCGGTGCGCACCGGTCCGCGCGACGTGCGAGGCAAACTCGCCTTGGTCACCGGTGCCGGCGCCGGGATCGGCCGTGCCACCGCCCTTGAACTGGCCCGCCAAGGCGCCGACACGGTCGTGATCGTCGACCGTGATCTGGCCGCGGCGGAGGACACCGCCGCGGCTGTCCGGGACGCCGGCGCCGGGGCAGCCGCCTACGAGGCCGATGTGGCCGACGAGAAAGCGATCGATTCGCTTGCCGCACAAGTCAACAACGAGCACGGTGTGGTCGACATCCTGGTGAACAACGCCGGAATCGGGATGGCGGGCCGCTTCCTGGAGACGACTCCGGCGCACTGGGACAACATCCTGGCAGTCAACCTGCGCGGCGTGCTCAACGGAAGTCGTTCGTTCGCAACGCAAATGGTCGACCGCGGACAGGGCGGCACCATCATCAACGTGTCGTCGGCCGCGGCGTTTCTTCCGTCGAAGTCGATGATCGCCTATGGCACGACCAAGGCCGCGGTGCTGGCGTTCAGCGAATCGCTGCGCGCCGATCTGGCTGACGACGGCATCACCGTCACCGCGGTCTGCCCGGGGTTCGTCAACACCAACATCGCCAAAAGCACCGTCTACGCGGGAATGTCACCGGACGAACAGGACAGCGCCCGGTACAAGGCCGACGTTGCGTACCGTCGTCGCAACTACACACCGGAAGCCACCGCCAAGGCGATCGTCAAGGCTGTCAAGAGCGGTCCGCCGGTGCTGCCGATCGCGGCCGAATCGCGGGTCGGCTACGCGATGCGCCGTATCAGTCCTTCGTTGCTCCGGCTGTTGGCCCGCTACGACATTCGACCTTAAGGCTATTGTGTCGCAGAGCATTTGGGCTAGCAGGCCTGCTGACATCTACGGTCGCCGCAAGCGGGACCGGCTCTACACGGCGGTGTGGGGCTTGGGCGTGCTACTCGGCGGGTTGTCCTCGGCGACCCGGTGGACGCCGTCGCGGGTGCTGCCGGTGGGGCGCACCCATACCGCGGTCGTCACCAAACGCGAGGTGCTCACCCCGGACGTGGTCGCGTTGACTTTCGCCGACCCGCACGGTGGCCTGCTTCCGTCGTGGACGCCGGGCAGCCATATCGACGTGCAGTTGCCCTCCGGTCGTCGTCGTCAGTACTCGTTGTGCGGACCGCCCGGGCGGCGGACCGATTACCGCATTGCGGTGCGCCGGATCCCCGATGGCGGTGGCGGTTCGATCGAGATGCACGATGCGTTTCGGGTCGGCGACGCACTGGTGTTCGAGGGTCCGCGCAACGCGTTCTATCTCGGCGGCGACGAGCGTGACGTGCTGTTCGTCATCGGCGGAATCGGGGTGACGCCCATCCTCTCGATGATGCGGGCGGCGGAGCAGCGCGGAATGAATTGGCGCGCAATCTATGCCGGCCGCAGCCGGGAATACATGCCGCTGCTGTACGAGGTGACTTCGCTGGCTGCGGACCGGGTAATCGTGTGGGCCGACGACGAGCGCGGCCGATTCGCCACGGCCGACGATCTCCTTGTCGGTGCGACACCTACCACCGCGGTCTACGTGTGCGGACCGAGCGGGATGCTGGAAGCGGTGCGCATAGCCCGCGACGAGCACGCCAACGCGCCGCTGCATTACGAGCGGTTCAGCCCGGCGCCGGTGGTC
>NZ_DATNJW010000240.1:0-4777 GCF_035603715.1 Mycobacterium sp.
GGTCGTCGGCCAGTTCAGGCTGGTCGATGTGTTGGCACACGTCAGCCCAGAACTTGCTGGCCTGCATCATGACGAACGAGATGTAGCGACCGTCCGATGTCGCATAGAGACCGACCAGCGGATTGATCGGAGAGCCGTGCACCCCGGGTGGGAAGGCCTCCATCCGCTGGTTCAAGTGGACGGTCAGCGCGACGGTGTGCCCCATCGACCACAACCCGCTGCCCAGTAGTGAGACGTCGACGACCGATGGTTCGCCGGTGCGTTCGCGCTTGAGCAATGCCGCCGCGATACCGCCGGCCAGGTTGGTGCCGGAGATGGTGTCCCCATAGGCAGGCCCGGGCGGGCCGATCATGCCTTCCGTTCCGGGCGGGGTGATGGTCGCGGCCGTCCCGGCCCGACACCAGAACGCGGTCATGTCGTAGCCGCCTTTTTCCGACTCCGCGCCGCGCGGACCCAGGGCGCTGCCGCGGGCGTAGATGATCGTCGGGTTGACCGCGCGGATGTCGTCGACATCGATACCGAACTTCTTGCGGTGTCCGGGCAGGAAGCTGGTCAAGAACACATCCGACCGGCGAGCCAGCTCGTAGAGCACCTCTTTGCCTTCGGGCACCGACATGTCCAGGCCGACGCTGCGCTTGCACCGGTTGGCGTGCTCGATGTTCGGGTTGGGGTCGCCCTCGACCCGTAACAAGCCGGTCTGCCGCAGGCCGCGCTGCGGGTCACCGGTCACCGCGTGCTCGACCTTGATCACGTCGGCGCCCCACTCGGCCAGCACCGCACCCGCCGACGGGACGAACCCGTACATCGCGACTTCGAGGACGCGGATACCCTCCAGCGGCCTCATCAGGCCACTCCCGGCGCGGGCACGGCGACGGCGGCCGAGTCCTGCAATGGCATTCGGTCTCCTCAAGACATGGATAATTCCATTCTCATCCGGGGCGAATCTTACATTCCGTCAACGAGAATTCAACGAAACGCGAGAAACGAGACTGCCATACTCGTAGCCGATTCAGGCGTTCACTATTTACAGCATCGTTGCAGGCTAATTGCGGTTTCTGAGCTATCTTGCATGCGGCCACAACGTGAGAGTAAGGTTCTCATATTCGGAAGGGAGATTCTTTGTGCTTGACACGGTCCCTAGCCGGGTGACCACGTGAGAACGGCCGTTGTCACCGGCGGCGGCTCCGGAATCGGATTGGCCGTCGCTGAGCGGCTCCGCAAAGACGGCTTCCGGGTCGCGACCATCGACCTCAAACCGTCCGAGACAGACTTGGCGTTCGCCGCCGATGTCACCGACCGCGCGCAGATCGACGCCGCGCTGTCGGGCATCCACGAGCAAGCCGGCCCGGTCACCGTGCTGGTCAACGCCGCCGGGCTGGACGGTTTCAAGCGCTTCACGCATATCGAGTTCGCGGATTGGCAACGGCTGATCGACGTCAACCTCAACGGGGTCTTCCACATGATCCAGGCCGTGCTGCCCGACATGCTGGATGCCGAGTGGGGACGCATCGTCAACATCTCCTCGTCCAGCACGCACTCCGGCGCCCCTTTCATGTCGCACTATGTCGCGGCCAAATCCGCGGTCAACGGGCTGACCAAGTCGCTGGCACTGGAGTACGGACCGAACGGCATCACCGTGAACGCGGTACCACCGGGCTTCATCGACACGCCGATGCTGCGTAGCGCGGAGGAGCGCGGGAATCTCGGCGACATCGAAAAGACGATTGCGGCAACGCCGGTACGGCGGATGGGCAAGCCCGAGGACATCGCGGCGGCCTGCGCCTTTCTGGTGTCCGAGGAAGCCGGTTATATCACCGGCCAGATTCTTGGCGTCAATGGCGGCCGAAATACGTAGCCGCCAAGCATAATCCGGCTTGAGAACCAAGAGGAGAATGTTGTGAAAGTTCGCGTTGATCCAGATCGCTGCCAGGGGCACACACTGTGCTCGATGATCGCGCCGGAGTCCTTTGAGCTCGACGACATCGAAGGCCACGCGTCGGCCGTCTCGGAAGACGTTGCGGCTGATCAAGAAGACGCCGTCCGGGAAGCCGCGCAGTCCTGCCCGGAGCAGGCCATTCTGATCACGGAGACCCCATGAGCATCGACGACGTCGTCAGCGACAGCGATCGCAAGAAGAACCGCTACCACTTCGACCGGCACACCCCGGAGTACCGAACCCAGTTCGAGAAGATCACCGAAGAGATCCACGCCAAGTGCCCGGTCGCCTGGACCGACACCTACGAAGGTCACTGGGTCGCCGGCGGCAGCCAGGCGGTGTTCGAGCTGGCCCGTTGCCCGGTTGTCTCCAACGACCACGACATCAACGGTGAACGCCAAGGCTACAAAGGCATTTCGATCCCGACGGCCAAGCGGGCGAGCGGTGTACGCGGCGGCATATTGGAGATGGATGAACCTGAGCATCGCATCTATCGCACCGTGCTCAACCCTTTCCTATCGCCGGCCGCGGTCAAGCGCTGGGTCCCCTTCGTCGACGAGGTGACCCGCGCCTGCCTCGACGAGAAGATCGAAGAAGGCCGGATCGATTTCGTCGATGATCTGGCCAACGTCGTGCCTGCGGTGCTGACGCTGGCGATGCTGGGCATCCCGCTGAAGAAATGGGCGATGTACAGCGAGCCCACGCATGCCGCGTTGTATACACCCGAGCACTCCCCAGACCTTGAGCGCGTCAACGCCATGCACCGGCAGATGGGACTCGATCTGCTGAACAACATGATCGAGATCAAGGAGAATCCGCGGCCGGGCATCGTCAACGCGCTGATCCAGCTACGGATCGACGGTGAACCCGCACCCGACCTCGAGATCATGGGCAATCTCGGGCTGGTCATCGGCGGCGGCTTCGACACCACCACCGCATTGACCGCCCACTCACTGGAATGGCTGTCGCAACATCCCGATGAGCGCGAGCGCCTCAGCCGCGAGCGGGACACCCTGCTCGACTCCGCCACAGAAGAGTTCCTGCGTTACTACACGCCGGCACCCGGGGATGGGCGGACCTTCTCCGACGATGTGGAACTCGAAGGGACGCAGTTCAAAGAGGGCGAGCGGCTCTGGATTTCCTGGGCGATGGCCAACCGCGATCCTTCGGTCTTCCACGACCCGAATCAGATCATCATGGATCGTAAAGGCAACCGGCACTTCAGCTTTGGGCTTGGTGTGCATCGCTGCGTCGGCTCGAACGTGGCGCGGACGGTGTTCAAGTCGATGCTCACCGCGGTGCTGGACCGGATGCCGGACTACGTGTGCGACCCCGAAGGCACCGTGCACTACGAGACCATCGGCGTCATTCAGGGCATGCGAAACCTACCGGCCACGTTCACGCCGGGCAGCCGTCTCGGGGCTGGTCTCGACGAGACCCTGGAGAAGCTCCAGCGTATCTGCGACGAGCAGGAACTGGCGTTGCCGATCACCGAGCGCAAGGAAGCCGCGGTCATCGACTGAACATTCGTCACGACGGTACGTAACTGGGCAATCCCACGCATGGCCGCGGCCAGGCGGCTTATATTCAGCCGACGAACGGGAGGAGCATGACGTGAAGTCGTTGACGCTGGGTGTTGCGTTGATGGCAGCGACGGTGAGCCTGGCTCCGGTAGCCCACGCCCATATGCCGTACGGAAACTACCGACTGCAGTCGCCACGCGACCCGGGCCACTCGTGGCTGTGGGCACTCCGGCCATGCCCGCCAGATAACCGCAATGACTGCCTCCAGAACCAGGCCCAGCCCAGGCCCAACGGTCAAGCGACGCCGTGGTACGCCGTTGCACACCTCGGGGCCGATAATCGTTACACGATGGTCATCGACGTGCCCGACGGTGTGCGCTGCACGGTCTACTTCCTGCCCTCGCACGACGTCTACAACTGGGACGCGGTGACGCTGACCGGTTCGGTGGACTCCACGTACGACGCGGGCTGTGGTGGCGCGCCGGGCGGCACCAGCAGCTGGCCGTTCAGCCTCTTCCGGGAGTGACGTCAGCGCGCGGGCAGTCCAAGCACTCGCTGGGCAATAATGTTCCGCTGGATTTCCGAGGTGCCGCCGGCGATGGTCCCCGAGAAGCTGCGCGCGTAGCGCTCGAACCAGCTGCCGAAGTAGTGGTCGAGGTTCATGGGCTCGTACCGCCCCGTCAGCGCCGGGTGCAGTAGACCGTCGGATCCCGCTGCAGACAAGGCGTTTTCACACGCTTGGCGCTCGGCCTCCGAGCCCAGTAGCTTGAGCACCGATAGCGCGGGCACGTCTTCTTCGCCGCGGGCAGCCCGGGCCAGCGCTACGGATCCGAGCAGACGGAGCGCCTCGCGGTCCATGATCGCGGTGGCGTGGTGGTCACGCTCGAGAGCGTTCGCCGGGTGAAAGTCGGAGATGACGTTGTCGAGCCGGTCGGCGAAACCGAGCCACATCATCGTGCGCTCATGTCCCAGTGAGCCGTTGGCCACCCGCCAGCCCTGGTTGAGCGGTCCCACCAGATTCTCGGCAGGCACCTTCACATCCTCGAAGAACACCTCGTTGAAGTCCAAGTTGTCTTGGCCGCAGATATCCGGGAACGGCCGACGCGTCACACCGGGGGTATCGGTTGGGATCACCAGCGCGCTGATTCCCTTGTGCTTAGGCGCATCCGGGTCGGTTCGGACGAACGTCAGCAGCACGTCGGCATCGTGGGCACCCGACGTCCACACTTTCTGTCCGTTAACCACGAAGTGATCGCCGTCGCGCACCGCCTTGGTTCGCAGCGAGGCCAGATCCGAACCGGCGCTGGGCTCGCTCATC
>NZ_DATNJW010000241.1:0-4909 GCF_035603715.1 Mycobacterium sp.
GACGCCTCGGCGCGGCTGATCCGCAACCGGTTGGCCAGCGCGGGGGCCAGTTTGCCGCCCAGCTCGGCCGGGTCGGCCTGCTCGGCGAGCTGGTTGATCAGCGGATGCTCGACCGCAGACAGCACGCGGCGGATCTCTTCGCAGTGTTGCAACATGCTCAGCCGCTCAGGCGTGGTCAGCACGTCGAACGTCAGGTCCACCGCGCGTTTCATGCCAGCCTTGAGCGCGTCGAAGACTTCGACGATCTCCGCACGGCTACTAGAACGCATGTGTGAATTCTATTGCTGCGCACCGACATCACGGCGCCCACGAGGCCCAACTGTGGATGAAACCGCAACTGTGGATAACTTGCCGACCCTCAGACCGGCATCCCGGAGAACATCACCCGAGCGGGATCGTACTTCTGCCGAACGGCGCTCAACTGCGACAGGTTCGGTCCGAAGTACCGCGACGCCGGCTGGTTGGCCTCGAGGTAATTCACGTACCCGCCAACCGAATACGGCTGCACCGCCCGGTGCGCCGTACTGAGCCACCCGACGGCGGCGGACGGGTCGCCGGATGTCTCGACGTACCACTGCACTAACGACGACTGCCGACGCCACGGGAAAGCGGAAGCTCCCACCGGCACGTCGGCCAGCGCACCGTCGAGCGCGTGCATGATCGCCAGCATGCGACCCGCCCCGCGCGGGAACGCGTCGACCGCCGCGGCAATGCCCTGCGCAGCGGCCGGGGTGATCGCCGCGAAAACATCTGAGCCGCCGACGTATCCAAGCGGCGACGGGTTGAGGTTGTTGGCGGCAAGATAATTCGTCAAGTCCAAGTAGTTGAACGTGTGGTTTTCCGTGCCGCTCGGTTGCATCCCGACGGCCGACGCGATTGCGGATGCGATGCCGGCACCGGAGCCGGCGGGGCAGGTAGCCAGGATGCGACAGTGCGTGCCCATTTGGTCGACGGTGGCATCCGCCAGCGCCCAGCAGCTTCGATCGGCGGTACGCAGCCAGCTCTGCCAGCCAACCAGCACCTGCGCGAACGACTGCGGCGGGAAGTTGAGATTAACCGCATCGACGTCGCCGGTGGGAAACGTCGCAAAGGTCAGCGAGGTGGTCGCGCCGAAGTTTCCGCCGCCGCCGCCGCGCAACGCCCAGAACAGGTCGGGTTGGGAGTTGGCTGACGCGGTGACCGTTTGACCGCCCGGCAGCACCACCGTGGCCGACCGCAAGGCGTCCGACATCAGCCCGGCGTGCCGGGAATGGGCGCCCAGCCCGCCGCCCAGGGCGTGGCCCGCCGCACCGACCGACGGGCAGGTTCCCGTCGGGATACCCCGGCCCGCCGCTGCCAGAACCTGGTGCATCGCATACAGACTCGTCGCGGGCGTCACCGTGACCTGACCTGTGGCGGCGTCGTAATCGATGCCCCCGGGCAGCTGGCGCAAATCGAGCACCATCGTGCCGTTCGCCGTGGATGCCCCCACATAGGAATGCCCACCACCGCGCGGCGCGACCTTGAGGTTGTTCGCGGCGGCGAACGCCATCGCCTTTTGCACATCGGCCGGCGATGTCGGAACGACAACCGCCGCCGGTGTCATCCCGTTGTAGTTGGTGTTGAAAACCGCTTTAGCCGAACCGAATTGCGGAGTGTCCGGCCGGACGACCTGCCCACCGATAGACAGTCCGTCCCAGCCCGACGCGATCGGCGCGCCGCCGGCGCGCCCTGACCCGACAAACGCGGCCGCGGCCAACGCCCCTACGGTGCCGCGCAGAAATGTCTGACGCGAGATGTCACCCGTCATGCCCGAATTGTCGTGTACGCGAACCCGAGACACGCCGCGATGCTGCACACTCGACCGCGTGTCGCCCCAAACGTAGGCGAACCTTTACCGCGCCGTGTTCGGGACGTGACAGCGATAGACCAATGTTCGATGCGACCGCAGAACATTGAGGGGGGTGGGTATGCGTCGCAACTGGATGTCGCAGTTGAACAATCAGCCGTTGACGGTGCGGGCGCTGATCGGTGTCGGGTGTCTGATCACGATAGCCACCGCATTCTCGACGCCGGGCGAGGCAGATCCCAACGACGACAACTTCATCGACGCGCTCAGCCACGCCGGCATCGAGTACGGCGAACCGGGCAACGCGATGGCGGTCGGCGAGTCCATCTGCCCGATGATCGCCCAGCCCGGCGGCAGCTTCGCGGCCGCCGCATCGGGTGTCGCCCGCCGCGGCATGTCGCCGCAAGTGGCCCGGATGTTCACCACCATCGCGATCCGGACGTATTGCCCCGAGCAGATGGCAAACCTTATGGGTGGTAACCCTTCTGGTCCGCCACAGTTCCCGGGCGTTACCGGAGTTCCGGGGGTCTAGCGCGTCCCCAGCGGGTCGATCGTCCACGCGATATACACCATCGCGGCCGCGACGGACGCCATCGTGGCAAAGTCAATCCCCTTGCTGCGCACCACCAGAAGCCCGGCACGGTCCTCGGTGAGCGCCAACCGCAGCACGGCGGCGACGCCAACCCCGATGCCGATCAACAGCGAGCCACGGCGCCAGAAGTTGGCCGCCGCCAAGCTGAACGCCACGACGAAAATGAGCATCACCGTCACGATCGGCCATTGCGGGCGGAGCAGGCTGCGCACGCTCACTGCCCCTCGGCCAACTCGACAACGTTGGTCAGCAGGAACGCACGGGTCAACGGGCCCACGCCGCCGGGGTTCGGCGACACGTGTCCCGCGACCTCCCACACGTCGGGATGTACGTCTCCGGTGAGTTTGTCGTTGACTCGGCTGACGCCGACGTCGATCACTGCGGCACCGGGACGCACCATGTCGGGGGTCAGCATGTGCGGCACACCGACTCCCGCGACGATGATGTCGGCCTGCTTGGTCAGCGCGGCAAGGTCACGAGTTCCGGTGTGGCACAACGTCACCGTCGCGTTCTCCGAACGACGGGTCAACAATAGGCCGAGCGGGCGGCCTACCGTCACGCCACGGCCGATGACGACCACGTGCGCGCCGGCGATCTCGACGTCGTAGCGCCGCAACAGGTGCACGATGCCGCGTGGGGTGCAGGGCAGCGGAGCCGGGTCCATGAGCACCAGTCGGCCGAGGTTGGTGGGGTGCAGCCCGTCGGCATCCTTGGCCGGATCGATCCGCTCCAAAGCCGCGTTCTCGTCGAGCTGCTTCGGCAGCGGCAACTGGACGATGTAGCCGGTGCACTCGGGGTTGGCGTTCAGTTCGTCGATGGTGTCGTTGAGCTTCGCCTGGCTGATGTCGGCGGGCAGGTCGCGGCGCAGCGAGGTGATGCCCACCTTGGCGCAGTCGGCGTGCTTACCGCGGACGTAGGCTTGGGACCCCGGGTCGTCGCCGACCAGGACAGTGCCCAGCCCGGGCGTCCGCCCCGCCGCGGTCAATGCGGCCACCCGCTCTTTCAGGTCGACGAAGATCTCGTCGCGCGTGATTTTGCCGTCCAGCGTGATTGCACCCACGTCGTCCAGTTTGTCATGAGCGCTGCGCCGCCCGCTGTACGCTCCTGACCATGTCCGAAGCCCCGGACGTGCTGGCGCCGGCGAAGCTCGGGCCCATCACGCTGCGTAATCGCACCATCAAATCCGCGACCTTCGAAGCCCGCACGCCAGGCGCATTGGTCAGCGACGACCTGATCGAGTACCACCGGCTGCCGGCGGCGGGCGGGGTCGGCATGACCACCGTCGCCTATTGCGCGGTCTCGCAGGGCGGCCGCACCGAAGGCAACGGGATCTGGATGCGGCCGGAGGCCGTGCCCGGTTTCCGGCGGCTCACCGACGCGATCCACGCCGAGGGGGCGGCGGTCTGCGCGCAGATCGGACATGCCGGTCCGGTCGCCAACGCCCGCTCCAACAAGGCCACCGCGCTGGCCCCGGTGCGGTTCTTCAACCCGATCGGCATGCGGTTCGCCAAGAAGGCCAGCCGCGACGACATCGACGATGTGATCGCCGCGCACGCCGACGCGGCCAAGTTGGCCATCGACGCCGGGTTCGATGCCGTCGAAGTGCATTTGGGTCACAACTATTTGGCAAGTGCGTTTTTGAGTCCGCTGATCAACCGGCGCAACGACGAGTTCGGCGGCTCGCTGGAGAACCGGGCCAAAGTGGCCCGCGGCATGGTCATGGCGGTGCGGCACGCGGTCCAGGACCAGATCGCGGTGACCGCCAAGCTCAACATGTCCGACGGCGTGCGTGGCGGCATCTCGGTCGACGAGGCGATCACCACCGCCAAGTGGCTGCAGGACGACGGCGGATTGGACGCGATCGAACTCACCGCCGGCAGCTCGCTGGTCAACCCGATGTACCTGTTCCGCGGCGACGCCCCGCTCAAGGAATTCGCCGGCGCCTTCAAGCCACCGCTGCGCTGGGGCATGCGGATGACCGGCAAGAAGTTTTTGCGCGAGTATCCGTACCGCGAGGCCTACCTGCTGCGCGAAGCAAAGCAGTTCCGCGCCGAGCTGACGATGCCGCTGATCCTGCTCGGCGGCATCACCAACCGCGACACGATGGATCTGGCGATGGCAGAAGGCTTCCAGTTCGTCGCGATGGGCCGGGCCTTGCTGGCCGAGCCCGACTTGATCAACCGGATCGCACGCGACGGCGCCGCGGTGCAATCGGCGTGCACGCATTGCAACCGGTGCATGCCGACGATCTACACCCGCACCCGTTGCGTGGTGACCGGCGCACCCGATGCGTTGGCGCACTGACCTACTGACCCCTCGCCCGTGTCGCTCGGAGGCGATCAAGCGGCAGCCGATACAGTCGGTGCAGTGAGCCAAGCAGCTAATGTTGGGGCGATGAGTCACGCCGCACCGCCCGCGCTGACAGTCCGGTACGACGGATCGCAACGAACCTTCGCCGCAGGTCATGACATCGTGGTTGGCCGCGATCT
>NZ_DATNJW010000242.1:0-6644 GCF_035603715.1 Mycobacterium sp.
AGGCCGTTCGCATGATCGTCACGCATGAGGGCGATCCCGCTACGCCGGAAGGCATTTCGCACATCGATCCGATCGCCAAGGCGGCACACGAGGCGCTGAAGGGCACACCGATGTCCAGCGCCAAGGTCTATCTCGGCGGGACCGCCGCGACCTATAAGGACATTCAGGACGGCGCCAAATACGACCTGATGATCGTGGCGTTCTCCGCGCTGAGCCTGATCCTGCTGATCATGATGATCATCACCCGCAGCCTGGTGGCCGCGATCGTGATCGTCGGCACTGTCGCGCTGTCGTTGGGAGCATCGTTCGGGCTGTCGGTGCTGGTGTGGCAGTACATCCTGGGCATCAAATTGTATTGGGTCGTATTGGCTTTGGCGGTCATCCTGCTGCTGGCGGTCGGCTCCGACTACAACCTGCTGCTGATCTCCCGGTTCAAAGAAGAAATTCACGCGGGACTCAAGACCGGCGTCATCCGCTCGATGGCCGGCTCCGGCTCGGTGGTGACCGCTGCCGGTCTGGTGTTCGCCGTGACCATGTGCGGGTTCGTGTTCAGTGGTCTACAGGTACTCGGCCAGATCGGTACCACCATCGGCCTGGGTCTGATGTTCGACACCCTGATCGTTCGTTCGTTTATGACGCCGTCCATCGCCTCGCTGCTCGGCCGCTGGTTCTGGTGGCCGCTGCGGGTGCGCCCGCGGCCGGCCAGCCAGATGCTGCAGCCCTACGGATCGCGGGCCGCTGTCCGTCAGCTGTTGCTGTGGGACGACGAAGACACCGCGGTGATGTCGCGCTGATCCGCGCCGGCGACGGTGTCAGAGATAACGTCTGACTCGTCGGCAGTACTCCGCGTATTCCTCCGAGTAGTGTTGCCGCATAAAGCTTTCCTCGCGCAGCACTTGCCGGTGGAACAGTACGAACCCCGCGGCAAGGTAGACCAACGGCACCCAGTTGGGAAACACCAGGAACTGACCGACCAACACAAGCGCGAACCCAACGTAAATCGGATTGCGACTGACGGCGAAAATGCCTGTGGTCACTAGCTTATCGGGTTGGTCCACGTCGATGCCGACCCGGAAACTCCTGCCGAACGACACCAGGCTTGCGAACAACACCAGCAGTCCGACGAAGCACAGTCCGACACCGATCCAGGCAATGACGTTGGACTGGAACAACTTCCGAGTGCTGACCAGCGGCCAATGGAAGGCCGCAGCAAAGATTGTGTAGAAGTAAAACAGCGCCACCGGTGGGATCAGGAAGTCCGTCTTGTCAAGGTTGCCCAGGTGCATCGCCTGCGTCCCTGCCCGTCGTAGCAGCAGCACCCGTGTCATCACCGTGCCAAGTAGAAGCACGATCGCCAGAGCGGCCAAATATCCGGTCACCGGGAGTCCTCCCCACGCGTCGAGTGGACTTCGAAGAATTCATCGATTGATGAAGTCATCATGCGATGAATAATGCGCTCTCGCCGTGGCCGGGTCAAGGCCAGCCCATACGATCGCGTCACACTGCGTTGACGTGCGGCCCAGCCGGGCGCACCATGTGTCACATGCGTTATGTCGTTACCGGCGGTACCGGGTTTATTGGGAGCCGCGTGGTGTCCCGTCTGCTGGACAACCGTCCGGACGCCGAGGTGTGGGTTCTGGTCCGGCGCACGTCGCTGGGTCGCTTCGAGCGGCTGACCGAACAGTGGGGTGAGCGGGCAAAACCGCTGGTGGGTGAGCTGACCGAGCCGAGCCTCGGGTTGACCGACGAGGCCGTCGCGGAGTTGGGCGACGTCGATCACCTAGTGCACTGTGCGGCGATCTACGACATCACCGCCGCTGAGCCCGAGCAGCGCGCGGCCAACGTGGAGGGCACCCGGGCCGTCATCGAGTTGGCGCGCCGACTCGATGCGACGCTGCACCACGTCTCGTCGATCGCCGTGGCCGGAGATTTCCACGGCGAATACACCGAAGCCGACTTCGACATCGGCCAACAGCTGCCGACGCCGTATCACCAGACCAAGTTCGAAGCCGAGATGCTGGTCCGCTCGACGACGGGGCTGCGCTACCGGATCTACCGGCCGGCGGTCGTGGTGGGCGATTCGCGCACCGGCGAGATGGACAAGATCGACGGGCCGTACTACTTCTTCGGCACGCTGGCCAAGCTGGCCGTGCTACCCCGGCTGACGCCGATCATGTTGCCCGATACCGGGCGCACCAACATCGTTCCGGTCGACTACGTCGCCGACGCCATTGTCGCGTTGCTGCACGCCGACGATCGCGACGGCCAGACATTCCACCTGATCGCACCGAAAACCATTGGGCTGCGTGGCATCTATCGTGGAATCGCCGCCACGGCCGGCTTGCCGCCGCTGCGCGGCTCACTCCCCCGGTCGGTGGCAGCACCGGTGCTCAAAGTGCGTGGCCGACCCAAGCTTTGGCGCAACATGGTGGCCACCCAACTGGGCATCCCCGGCGAGGTCCTCGACGTCGTCGACCTCGCTCCGACCTTCATCTCCGAGCAGACCCAGAAAGCATTGCGCGGCACCGGCATTGCAGTGCCCGAGTTCGCCAGTTACGCGCCCGCGCTGTGGCGGTACTGGGCCGAGCACCTCGATCCCGACCGCGCCCGCCGCGACGACCCGGAGGGACCGCTGGTCGGTCGGCACGTGATCATCACCGGAGCATCAAGTGGCATCGGCCGGGCATCGGCCGTCGCGGTCGCCGAACGGGGCGCGACGGTGTTCGCACTGGCCCGTAACGGCGATGCACTCGATGATCTGGTCGCCGAGATTCGCGCCAACGGCGGTCAGGCCTACGCCTTCACCTGCGACGTCACCGACTCCGCGTCGGTGGAACACACCGTCAAGGACATCCTCGGACGCTTCGATCACGTCGACTACCTGGTGAACAACGCGGGCCGGTCGATCCGCCGATCGGTCGTCAACCAGACCGACCGGCTGCATGACTACGAGCGGGTGATGGCGGTCAACTACTTCGGTGCGGTGCGGATGGTGTTGGCACTGCTGCCGCATTGGCGTGAGCGCCGATTCGGTCATGTCGTCAACGTGTCCAGCGCCGGCGTGCAGGCACGGAGCCCGAAGTACAGCGCCTATCTGCCGACCAAGGCCGCGCTCGACGCGTTCTCGGAAGTGGTTGCCACCGAAACGCTTTCCGACCACGTCACGTTCACCAACGTGCACATGCCGTTGGTGGCAACCCCGATGATCAAGCCGTCGCGGCGGCTCAACCCGGTTCCGCCGATCACGGCCGAACACGCGGCCGCGATGGTGGTGCGCGGGCTGATCGACAAGCCTCTGCGGATCGACACCCCACTCGGCACCCTGTCTGAGGCCGGCCATTACTTCACCCCCAAGCTGTCCCGGCGAATCCTGCATCAGGTCTATCTCGGTTATCCGGATTCGGCAGCGGCCCGCGGCGAGCATGCGCCCACGACGTTGACCGGCGAAGGCGTTGTGGAACAAGGCTCTTCACGCCGGCCGAAGCGTCCTGCTCGCGCCGCGGTGGCTCGGGTTCGGGTGCCCGGTCCGATCAAGCGGGTCGTTCGACTGGTCCCCGGCGTGCACTGGTAATTGCGCACACCCGAAAGTGCCGATCGCGTTACCCTAAAAACCGTGGGGGACGACACGGATCTGGACAATACGATTGGCGAAGCCGACGTCGTCCGGCGCGCGTTCGACAGCCTCCCGACCTTCATTGTCGCGTTCGCGGGGCCGGAGCACCGTTATGTGGCCGCCAACGCGGCGGTCCGAACCGTGTTTCCCGCGGTGAGACTGGGTGTTCCGGCGGGTGAACTATTTCCCGAATTCGAGGATCAGAACCTGATCGAGATTCTCGACCGGGTTTATCGCGCGGGAGAAATCCAGCAGGGCCGGGAGTGGCGTTTCCAATTCGACTTCGACGGATCGGGCGTCATGCAGGAAATCTGTGGCGACATCGTCGTCAGTCCCCGCGTCGGCCCGGACGGGACCATCGAAGGCACCCAGGTGATGATGACGGACGTCACCGCGCAAGTACGTGAGCGAAGGGCGGCCGAAGCCCACGCCGCCGAACTGTCCGAGCGTTACGCGCAGGTCCGGGATCTTGGAATTTTGGTTCAGCGAGCGCTGCTTTCGCCGTCGCTGCCGGTGCTTCCGGGCGCGGACGTCGCGGCCGAATACCTGGTGGCCACGCAGGACACCGGCGCCGGCGGCGACTGGTTCGAGGCGATGCCCGGCGATTCCGGGACCGTATTTCTCGTCGTCGGCGACGTGGTCGGCCACGGCGTCGAAGCCGCGGCGGTGATGGCTCAGCTACGAACCGCGATTCGGCTCGAACTGTTGGCAGGCAGGAGCATCACCGAAAGCCTCAGGGCAGTAAATGCTTTCAGCAAGCATGTGCCGGGGGCGAAGGCGGCGACCCTGTGCATCGGCCGCCTGGACACCCACACCGGGGCGTTCGAGTACTGCACCGCGGGCCACCCTCCTCCGCTGCTGATCAGCGGCGGCGCCGCACGATTCCTCGAGCCATCGGGTGCCGGTCCGCTGGGCAGCGAGCTCGGCTTCGCCACCGCCACCCATAACGTCGACGTCGATGATGCGGTGTTGCTCTACAGCGACGGCATCATCGAGCGCCCCGGCCGGCCCCTTGCCGCCAGCACCGCCGAACTCGCCGATTTGGCGGCTCGTGTCCTTGGCGGCTCGGCCTTCCCGATCGAGACGGAAATGCGTCCCGTCGAGCGCTTGTGCTCACAGACCCTGGAACTGATGCTTCGCACCACAGGCTACAGCGACGACGTGACATTGCTTGCCGCGCAACGACGTACACCGCCACCGGAACTGAACCTGACCTTGAAAGCTGACCTGGGCGCAGCGCGAGAGGTTCGCGGCGCGCTGCGAGCCTGGCTATCCTCCATCGGCGCCGACGACATGGATGTTCTGATCATCGTGCAGATCATCTGCGAGTTCGTCGAGAACTCCTTCGAGCACGGCTATCGATCAACACCCGGGGAAGGTATCGACGTCGAGGCAACTCTGGACGACGACGGCATGGTGCACGCCAGGGTGACCGATCGTGGGCAGTGGAAGACCCCGTCGGCAGACCCGGGAATGCGCGGCCGCGGGCTGATGCTCGCGGATGCACTGGCCACCGAAAGCCATGTCGTCGGCAGCGACACCGGTACCACCGCGTCGATTACGCACCTGTTGAGTCGGCCCGCCCGCATCGTCACCGACCCCAACGTCGCGCCGGCAGCCGAACGGATTGACGCGGCCGAGTTCTCCGCGGCGGTCGTCGAGGATGGATTCCTGGTGATCACCGGCGATGTCGACAACGAGACTGCGCCGTCGCTGGCGTCACAGATCTCGCGTCAAAGCCGCTCGGGCACTTTTCCTTTGAACCTCGACCTGTCGCCGGTGACGCACATGGGATCGGCGGGTCTGCGCGTCTTGGCAGAAGCGCTGGAGCGCTCGCGACAACATGACACCGAACTCGGTTTGATTGCCCCACCGGGGACGCCGGCCCACCACGTCCTGATGCTGGTCGGTCTACCGGTGGTGAGCGAGGCCGTCGCCGACCGGTTCGACTAGCCGGCGGCAGGTATCGTCTCGGTGGTGGCCGCCGCACCCGTTTTCGCCGACGTCGACACCGGCGTAGACGACGCCCTCGCGCTGATTTATCTGCTGGCCAGTCCAGACGCCGAGCTCGTCGGCATCGCCTCGACCGGCGGAAACGTTGGCGTGGAACAAGTCTGCGAGAACAACCTCGGCCTGCTCGATCTATGCCGCGTCGATGGCGTGCCGGTTTCCAAGGGCGCCGCTCACCCGTTGAAAGCCCCAAGCCCGCTCGGCGACAGCGCCGTCCATGGGCCACGCGGACTGGGCTACGCCGAGCTGCCGTCGACCGATCGGGAGCTCTGCGGCGATGACGCCGCGTCGGCGTGGGTCCGGGCCGCCCGTGAGCATCCCGGGGAACTGATCGGGCTGGCCACCGGACCGCTGACCAACCTGGCGCTGGCGCTGCGCAAGGAACCGGCGCTGCCAACGCTGTTACGCCGGTTGGTGATCATGGGCGGCGTGTACGACTACCGCGGCAATACAAATGCGGTGTCGGAGTGGAACATCGCAGTGGACCCGGAGGCGGCGGCCGAGGTCTTCGCTGCCTGGTCTCCGAATGAAACAGAAGAGGTTGACCCGCAACGTCTTCCGATCTTGTGCGGCCTCGATGTAACTCGGCAGATCGAGCTGACGCCCGACATCCTGGCCCAGCTGGCAGCCGCGGCGAATACCACGACCACCGCGCTGAGCGTCGACGACGAGCCGGGCACCCGGTCGTCGTCGCCGAACGCGTTGATCCGGATGATCGAGGACGCGACGCGCTTCTACCTGGAGTCCTATCACCGCCTCGGACACGGTTATCAGGCACATCTGCACGACCCGCTGGCCGCTGCGGTCGCACTGGAACCGCATCTCGTCGATACCCGGCAGGCAACGGTGGACGTCGAGCTGACCGGCACGCTGACCCGTGGCATGACGGTCACCGACTGGTCAGGACGCTGGGGCCGAAAAGCTAACGCGCTGATCGGCGTTGGCGTCGACCCGACGGCGTTTTTCGACCGTTTCGTCGATCGGGTGGGGCCGTTCGCCGCTCGGCTGGGCTGACTGGCTT
>NZ_DATNJW010000243.1:0-10173 GCF_035603715.1 Mycobacterium sp.
CAGTGCCACCGCGATCGGGACCAGTACGCCCAGATCGCCTACCGCCCCGGCCAATTCCGCGCGATCGAATCGAAATGGGCTTGGCCCTGACTCGAGCTCCGCTGGCGCCGTGCCGACCATGTCAGCACTCTAATGCAGAGCGCTCCAGCGGGCAGTCCTCGAACTTGGCGGCATCGCTCACGAGGCGCCCAACCCACGCGTGAGAGCGATTCCACGGCTGCGACACCGTACTTCGCCGTGTTCTACGTGATCGCCGCGCTGGTCACCTTGCGCGTCTATCTACGACGGCCGTCTGAGCAGATTGCCGAGCAACCCGTGTTGGCGGCAGCCGGCGCCTGAGCTACGGCCTCGCCGTCGGCGTTGACGTCGTGGTCAGGGCGCGAGCCGGATGTGGCCCGGCGGCGCCGGTGGAGCCGGCGCCGGGGTCTCCGGTGCCGGGGCGCCGCCGTTTCCGCCGTTTCCACCGCCGGGCTCAGGAGCAGGGGCAGGGGCTTGCGGCTGTTCTGCCTGCGGTGGCGATTCCTGCGGTGGCGCTTCCTGGGGCGGTGGTTCCACCTGTTGCTTCCGTTGCGGTGCCTGCTGAACATGTCGCGGCGGCGGAGGCGGTTCCTGCGGGGCCGGCGCCAGTGGCTCGGGCGGAGGTGGTGCCGCCGGCACCGGCAGCGGCTTCGTCGGCGGGATTTCTCCGGCGGGGAGAGCTTCGGTCACCGAGGCCAGCACTATGACGACGCCGCGCGAGCCGCGCCCGTCGTAAGCCGCGATCGAAGCGATCTTGCCGGCGTCGTACGGACAATAGGCTTGCACTGACGCGGTGATGAATTGGTTGATGGTTCGGGTGATCCGGTCAGGGGGATTCAGGCGTGTCAGCGGATTTTCGTTAAACCCATTGTTCCTAATCAATTCCACCAAGTCGCCCACCGACATCCCGCCATCGAGTTTGGAACACGCTTTGTGCGCGGTCTCGATGAGGCTGTTCGCGTTATCGACCGGGGGAATGTCTTTCTCGCCGAGGAGGTCGAAGAACTTCTGGTCTTGGCCCGGGTCCGCAACTGCCGTGCCGCCGGGAAGAAGCGCCGCGCCGAGTACGGCGACGGAAGCCACCGCGGCGGGGAGGTGTCGGATCAATCCGGAAGACATGGCCGGGTTTCCGTTCTGCTGAAGCCATCGGCTGACGAGCCCTGAGTTCTAATCTAGGCCGCGCATGGCAATTCCGCAGACACCGGCGCCGCGGGAGGGGGGTTCGCCGAGCGTGCGGTCCGCGCGATAAGCCAGGCCGCCAATGCGCGGACCCCCGCACGCTCGGCGAAGTTTGAAGCGGTGTTCAGACGACCGCTTTGATGTCCTCCGTTGCAATCTCGCCGGCCAGCGGGGCGATGGTTTGAAGGATCTCGGTGATCGTGTCCGGGTGGAGCCCGGCCGCGCACAGCGAATCCGCCAAATGCGCGGCCACAATGGCGAAGTGATGCATCGTGATGCCACGGCCTTCGTGCACCTGCCGCATCGGCGTTCCCGTGTAGGGCCCCGGCCCGCCGAGCACCGAGGACAGGAATTCGACCTGCCTGGCCTTGACGCACTTCATGTTGGAGCCCGCGTAGAAGCCGGCCAAGTGGTCGTCGTCGAGTACACGGCAGTAGAAGTCCTCGACAACGACTTCGAGGGCGTCGTGACCACCGATCTGCTCATACAGCGATGCCGCACCGGGCCTGCGAAAGCGGGTCAGTATTCCCATGCGCAATAGCGCACCACCTCACCGTTGCCCGCCAGTTAGAGCGCCATCACCGCTGGATTACCCGGCGTAACAACCGGATTGCCGAACAAGCGCCTGTACTGCTCAGCGGTATAGCAGACTCGGTGGAAATGCCAGGGGAATCACCATCGGGAGAGCGTGGAAGCTATGAATCTGGGTGATCTGACCGGTCTGGTCGAGAAGCCTTTCGCCGCTGTGTCCAATCTCGTCAACACTCCGAACTCGGCCGGTCGCTACCGACCCTTCTACCTGCGTAATCTGCTCGACGCGGTACAAGGTCGCACGCTGCACGATGCCGTCGACGGCACGATCACCCTGATCACGGGCGGATCGTCCGGCATCGGCGAAGCGGCGGCGAAGAAGATCGCGGATGCGGGCGGCGAGGTGGTGCTGGTCGCGCGCACCCGGGAGAACCTGGAAAAGGTCGCCGACGAGATCCGTAGCAGCGGCGGCACGGCGCATGTCTACCCGTGCGACCTGTCCGACATGGATGCCATCGCAGAGATGGCCGACCAGGTGCTGGCCGATCTCGGCGGCGTCGACATGCTGATCAACAACGCCGGACGATCGATACGCCGCTCGCTGGCGCTGTCCTACGACCGCATCCACGACTATCAGCGCACCATGCAGCTGAACTACCTCGGCGCGGTACAGCTGATCCTCAAATTCATTCCTGGCATGCGGGAACGCGGGTTCGGTCAGATCATCAACGTGTCATCGGTCGGGGTGCAGACCCGCGCGCCGCGGTTCGGCGCTTACATCGCCAGCAAGGCTGCGCTGGACAGCCTGTGCGACGCGTTGCAGGCCGAGGTGGTCGGCGACGACATCAAGTTCACCACCGTGCATATGGCGCTGGTCCGGACGCCGATGATCAGCCCCACCAAGATGTACGACAAATTCCCGGCGCTGACCCCGGACCAGGCCGCGGGTGTGATCACCGATGCGATCGTGCACCGGCCCCGGCGGGCCAGCTCGCCGTTCGGGCAGTTCGCCGCCGTCGCCGACGCCGTCAACCCGGCGGTGATGGATCTGGTGCGCAACCGGGCGTTCGAAATGTTCCATGATTCGTCAGCCGCCAAGGGTGATGAATCCGACAGCGGCGCAACCGATTTCGATCCCCGCAGCGAGACGTTCGTTCGCGCGACCCGCGGAATCCACTGGTGAGGCGATCATGAGTCTTCCGAAACCGACCAACCAAGAAGCCGTTGTCATCACCGGCGCCTCGTCGGGTATCGGTACGGAGCTGGCCCGCGGACTGGCCCGGCGCGGCTATCCGTTGGTACTTGTGGCCCGCCGCCAGGAACGCCTCGACGAGCTCGCCGACGAGGTCCGCGCCCAATACTCGGTGGCGGCGGATGTCTTTCCGCTCGACCTGTCTGATGCCGGGGCGCGCGAGCAACTCGCGAAGCGGCTTCGCACCGAGGCGATCGCCGGGTTGTGCAACAGCGCCGGCTTCGGCACCAGCGGGGTCTTTCAGACTCTGCCAGTCGAGCGGGAAAGCGAGGAGGTCGTCCTCAACTCGCTGGCGTTGGTGGAACTGACCCACGCCGCATTGCCCGGCATGATCGAGCGGGGAGCCGGTGCGGTACTCAACATCGCCTCGATCGCGGGATTCCAGCCGATCCCGTACATGGCCGTGTATTCGGCGACAAAGGCGTTCGTGCAGACCTTCTCCGAGGCGGTGCACGAGGAACTGCACGGCACGGGCGTCTCGGTGACGGTGCTGTGCCCGGGCCCGGTGCCGACGGAGTGGGGCGAGATCGCCAGCGCCGAGCGCTTCAGCATTCCGCTTGCGCAGGTGTCGCCGCACGACGTCGCCGAAGAGGCCATCCGCGGAATGCTCGCCGGTAAGCGCAGCGTGGTGCCCGGAATCGTGCCGAAGGCCGTGAGCATCGGCGGCCGGTACGTGCCACGCAGCCTGCTGCTGCCCGGCATACGGATCGGCAACCGATTCCGTGGCGGACCCAGTCGCTGATGGCCGCGGTCGACGTCAAGGCCGATGTGCCGATGAGCCCGCAGGACATGTGGGAGCACGTGTCCGATCTCTCCGAATTGGGTGAGTGGCTGGTGATGCACGAGGCGTGGCGCAGCGAGCTTCCCGCGGAGTTGAGCACAGGAACCCAGGTCGTGGGCGTCGCACGCGCCAAGGGACTGCGTAATCGGGTGACATGGACGGTCACCACCTGGGATCCGCCGCACCGGGTCGCCTTGTCCGGATCCGGCAAGGGCGGCGCGAAGTACACCGTCACGCTCACCGTGTCGCCCACCAAAAAGGGTTCGAACCTGGGCGTGCGCCTCGAGTTGGGCGGGCGTGCGCTGTTCGGCCCGGTGGGTGCGGCCGCAGCGCGGGCCGTCAAAGGTGACGTCGAGAAGTCGCTGAAGCAGTTCGTCCAGCTCTACGGATAGCGGCGCGGGCCGGCTCGCTACGACCGAAGGGTCTACAGATCCAGCGAACGGCGGTAACCTGGCCGAATGGTGCGGGGGGCGCGTGGAGCCGCTATGTCCGAAGCCAGGGGGCTGTTCGGTTGGATCGGCGTGGTTGTGCAGCGCTGGCCGTGGGCGGTCATCGGGTTTTGGATCGCGCTGGCCGCTGTTCTGTCGGTGACATTTCCGCCGCTGACCGAGATGGCCGCCAAGCGGCCGGTTCCCATCCTGCCGAACGACGCCCCGGTGCTGCAAACGACGCGACAGATCTCCCAGGCGTTCAACCAGTCCGGCTCCGAGAATGAAAACGTGCTGCTGGTCGTCCTGACCGACGACAACGGACTGAACCCCTCCGACCTCGCCACCTATCGCACACTGGCCGACAACCTGCGGCCAGACACCCACGACATCGTGATGCTGCAGGACTTCATCCACACACCCGCCCTGCGCGAGGCGATGACCAGCAAGGATCACAAAGCCTGGTACCTGCCCATGGTGCTGTCCGGCGGAGTGGGCACACCCGAGCTGCACGAGGGATTCGGCCGGGTCGCCGACATCGTCAAAAAATCCGTCGCCGGGACAACGCTGACGTCAAACCTGACCGGCCCGGCGGCCACCGGCGACGATCTGATGTACATCGGTATCCGCGATATGCACGTGATCGAAGCCGCGGTCGTGATCATGGTGCTGATCATCTTGTTCCTCATCTATCGAAACCCGCTCACGATGATGTTGCCGTTGATCACGATCGGCGTATCGGTCGGAGTCGCGCAGTCCATCGTGTCGGGCGTCGCCGAACTCGGTCTAGGCGTCTCCAGCCAGACGATTACTTTGATGACGACGATGATGGCCGGCGCCGGCATCGACTACGCCGTGTTCCTGATCAGCCGCTACCACGACTATCTGCGGCAGGGCATGCCTTCGGACGAAGCCGTTGCCGCGGCGCTGACGTCGATCGGCAAAGTGATCGCGGGGTCGGCGGCAACGGTGTCGATCACCTTCCTCGGGATGATCTTCACCAAGTTGGGAGCGTTCAAAAACGTCGGACCGGCGTTGGCCATTTCCATTGCGGTGGCGTTGTTTGCCGCCGTGACGTTCCTGCCGGCGCTCATGGTCCTGGCCGGAAAGCGCAATTGGATCAAGCCGCGGGGCGATCTCACCTCCCGCTTCTGGCGGCGCTCGGGAATTCGCATTGTGCGCAAACCGGTGATCCATCTGGTCGGCAGTCTCACCGTGCTGGTCATTTTGGCCGGCTGCGCGACGTTCGCCCGCTTCAACTACGACGACAGCAAGACGCTTCCGAGTTCGGTTGAAAGCTCGGTCGGATACAAGACGCTGGGCGAGCATTTCCCGTTGAACGCCACCATCCCCGAGTACCTCGTTGTCCACTCGTCAGAAGACCTGCGTAAGCCGGCCTCCCTTGTTGATCTGAAACAGATGGAACAGCGGGTGGGCCAAATGCCCGATATCGCGGCGATCCACGGCGCCCCGGTGCCCACGCCGAAATCGGCCGACAAGCAACCGGCCGACAAGACATCCGCGGACGATGGGCTGACAATCGGTTCTTCCGGAGGCTTGACCGATAAGCGCGACAAGCGCGATAAATCAGACGGCGACGAAGCCGATGGTTTCCCCAACGTGGCCTCCCTGCTGTACTCAGTTGCCAGTACCGGGACCTCCACCCCTGACATGGGCCTACCGCCCGAACTGGCTGCCCTGGCCCCGCCGACCGCCCCAGCCAAAAAAGTCGATGACACGGCAACGTTCGTCAGCACCGTGCGAGCGCTCGGCTTCGCCATGTCCCTGGATGTCGCCGAGATCGCCAACACCGTGGACGCGTCGCCGGTGACCGTGCTGGACGTGGTTGCGGTCACCGACCGTGCGGGTGGCGCGCTGAAGAAGATGTCTGATTTCGCCGAGAAGCTGGCGAACTTCCCTGACGCGACCACCATCGAGGTGGCTTCGCGAAATGTGCGCCAAATACTGGACGACGCCAGCAACGACATGCGGGTGCTGGGCAACGACGACACGGGTCAGCGGCAACGCACGGCAGAAACGCAGAAGGATGCGCACAATTACGCCGACGCGATTCATCAGATGGTCGACGGCGTCAAGGATCTGATCAAGCAGACCGAACACACCGGTGGAGGATTGACCAGTGCGCTGACCGCGTTCATCTCACCCGATGGGCACACGGCGCGGTACCTGGTGCAAACCAAGCTGTATCCCTTCGGCACCGACGCGATGAATCAGATCCGCGGCATCATCGATGCCGCTCGGGGGCCACACCCGGATGCGTTGTTCAAAGAAGCCTCGATATCGGCATCGGGTGTCACCGCGATGCTGCGAGACACCCGCGCCTACTACGCAGACGACATCAATCTCATCATCATCATGACCATTCTGATCGTGTTCCTGATTCTGGTCGCGATACTGCGCGCAGTGGTCGCGCCGCTGTATCTCATTGCCTCAGTGGTGATCTCGTACTTGTCGGCGCTCGGCATCGGCGTCATCGTCTTTCAGTTCCTTCTCGGTCAGCCGCTGACGTGGAGCATTCCCGGGCTGACGTTCATCGTGTTGGTCGCGATGGGCGCGGACTACAACTTGCTGCTGATTTCGCGGCTGCGCGAGGAGTCACCGCATGGGATACGCTCCGGCGTGATCCACACGGTTAGCTCGACGGGCGGTGTGATCACCGCGGCGGGTGTCATCTTCGCCGCCTCGATGTTCGGCATGTTGTTCGCCAGCATCAGCACCCTGGTGCAGTGCGGTTTCATCATCGGGACCGGGCTGCTACTGGACACATTCCTGGTGCGCACCATCACCGTGCCGGCGGTCGCAGTGCTTGTCGGTAAGTGGAACTGGTGGCCGTCCAAGCCGCCGGCGCCCGCGCCGCGCCGGCGAGCTGAACCGCCGGCCCCGCCCATCTCGGAAGCGGCGCCCGAAGTGCCGGACGACACCGCAGACAGCCCGGACGTGAGCCAGAACGGCCGGCACGCCCGCAGGGATCCCGACACCGTCGCGCTCCGGTCGTGAATCGGCGGGTCGTGAGTTGGCCGAAGGGCACGACACACTCTTCGACACGCCGGGTGCGCGTCGGTGTGCGGCCATAGACTGGCGTCCCTATGAGCAAGTCGTTCGTGCACCTGCACAACCACACCGAGTACTCGATGTTGGACGGTGCCGCGAAGGTTGCGCCGATGCTCGCCGAGGCGCAGCGACTACAGATGCCCGCGATCGGCATGACCGACCACGGCAACATGTTCGGGGCCAGCGAGTTCTACAACGGGGCCACCGCCGCGGGCATCAAGCCGATCATCGGTATCGAGGCCTACGTCGCGCCGGCTTCACGTTTCGAGACCAAGCGCATCCTGTGGGGTGATCCGGGGCAGAAGAGCGACGACGTCTCCGGCAGCGGCTCCTACACGCACATGACGATGGTCGCCGAGAACGCCACCGGTCTGCGCAACCTGTTCAAGCTGTCCTCGCTGGCGTCGTTCGAAGGTCAGCTGGGCAAGTGGTCGCGGATGGACGCCGAGCTGATCGCCGAGCACGCCGCCGGCATCATCGCCACCACCGGCTGCCCGTCCGGAGAGGTGCAGACCCGGTTGCGGCTCGGACACCAGCGCGAAGCACTGGAGTCGGCCGCCAAATGGCGGGAGATCTTCGGACCCGAGAACTACTTCCTGGAGCTGATGGACCACGGGCTGTCCATCGAACGCCGGGTGCGCGACGGGCTTCTGGAAATCGGTCGCGCGCTGAACATTCCGCCGCTGGCCACCAACGACTGCCACTACGTCACCCGCGACGCTGCGCACAACCACGAGGCGCTGCTGTGTGTGCAGACCGGCAAGACGCTCACCGATCCCACTCGGTTCAAGTTCGACGGCGACGGCTACTACCTCAAGTCGGCCGCCGAGATGCGGGAGATCTGGGACAACGAGGTTGCCGGCGCCTGTGACTCGACCCTGCTGATCGCCGAGCGGGTCAGCTCGTACGCCGACGTCTGGGAACCCCGCGACCGGATGCCGGTCTTCCCGGTGCCCGATGGCCACGACCCGGCGTCCTGGCTGCGCCACGAGGTCGAGGCCGGCCTGCGCCGCCGCTTCCCTGACGCGCTGCCCGACGGGTACTCCGAGCGGGCCGCGTACGAGATCGAAGTGATCTGCGACAAGGGTTTTCCGTCCTACTTTCTCATCGTCGCCGACCTGATCAACTACGCACGCTCGGTCGACATCCGGGTCGGCCCCGGACGTGGCTCGGCGGCCGGATCACTGGTGGCCTACGCGCTGGGCATCACCGACATCGACCCGATCCAACACGGGCTGCTGTTCGAGCGGTTCCTCAACCCCGAGCGCGCGTCGATGCCCGATATCGATATCGACTTCGACGACCGTCGACGCGGTGAGATGGTGCGGTACGCCGCCGAGAAGTGGGGGCAGGACCGGGTCGCGCAAGTCATCACCTTCGGCACCATCAAAACCAAAGCGGCGCTCAAGGATTCCGCCCGGATCCACTACGGTCAGCCGGGCTTCGCGATCGCCGACCGGATCACCAAGGCGCTGCCCCCGGCGATCATGGCCAAAGACATTCCGCTGTCGGGTATCACCGACCCCAACCACGAACGCTACAAAGAGGCCGCCGAAATCCGCGGTCTGATCGACACCGATCCCGATGTGCGCACCATCTACCAGACCGCCCGCGGCCTGGAAGGTCTGATCCGTAACTCCGGCGTGCATGCCTGCGCGGTGATCATGAGCAGCGAGCCGCTGACCGACGTGATCCCGCTGTGGAAGCGGGCGCAAGACGGCGCGATCATCACCGGCTGGGACTACCCGTCGTGTGAGGCGATCGGCCTGCTGAAGATGGACTTCCTCGGGCTGCGCAACCTCACGATCATCGGCGACGCGCTGGTCAACATCAAAGACAACCGTGGGATCGACCTCGACCTCGAATCGGTGGCGCTCGACGACCCGGCCACCTTCGAACTGCTGGGTCGCGGCGAGACGCTGGGGGTCTTCCAGCTCGACGGCGGGCCGATGCGAGACCTGCTGCGCCGCATGCAGCCCACCGGGTTCGAGGACATCGTCGCGGTGCTCGCGTTGTACCGCCCCGGCCCGATGGGCATGAACGCCCACAACGACTACGCCGACCGTAAGAACAACCGGCAGGCGATCAAGCCGATTCACCCCGAGCTCGAGGAACCGTTACGCGAGGTCCTCGCCGAAACCTACGGCCTGATCGTGTATCAGGAGCAGATCATGCGCATCGCGCAGAAGGTGGCCGGGTACTCGCTCGCCCGAGCAGACATTTTGCGTAAGGCCATGGGCAAGAAGAAGCGCGAGGTGCTGGAGAAGGAATTCGAGGGCTTCTCAGAAGGCATGCAGGCCAACGGATTCTCGGCCAAGGCCATCAAAGCGCTGTGGGACACCATCCTGCCGTTCGCCGATTACGCGTTCAACAAGTCGCACGCGGCCGGTTATGGCCTGGTGTCGTACTGGACGGCGTACCTCAAGGCGAACTATCCCGCCGAGTACATGGCCGGCCTGCTCACCTCGGTCGGTGACGACAAAGACAAGGCCGCGGTCTACCTGGCCGACTGTCGCAAACTCGGCATCACCGTGCTACCGCCCGACGTCAACGAGTCCGGGCTGAACTTCGCCTCGGTCGGTACCGATATTCGCTACGGGCTGGGCGCGGTCCGTAATGTCGGGGCCAATGTTGTTGCCTCGCTGATCAACACCCGCACCGAGAAGGGGAAGTTCACCGACTTCTCCGACTACCTGAACAAGGTCGACATCGCGGCGTGCAACAAGAAAGTCACCGAGTCGCTGATCAAGGCCGGCGCCTTCGATTCGCTCAAGCATCCGCGCAAGGGGCTGTTCCTGGTGCACACCGACGCCGTCGAGTCGGTGCTGGGCACCAAGAAGGCCGAGGCGATGGGGCAGTTCGACCTGTTCGGCGGCGACCCGAACGACGGGGGAGCCGGCGCCGACGCGGTC
>NZ_DATNJW010000244.1:0-4363 GCF_035603715.1 Mycobacterium sp.
CGTCACGCAACGTGACCACCGAGGTCTACACGGTGTTCCAGAACCTGGTCGGTGTGCTCAACAAGGTCGATGTCGCCAAATTGAACGCGATCCTCACGGCGTTGGCTGACGGGTTCCGCGGCAAAGGGGAGGCCATCGGCGAACTGACCACCGACCTCAACCAGGTTCTGATGGCGGTCAATCCCCGCAGTGAAACCATTCGGGCCGATTTCCGTGCACTGAAAGGCTTCAGCGATACCTACGGCGGGGCCGCGCACGACATCGTGACGGTTCTCGACGCCCTCAGCACCACCAGCACCACAATCAGCAGTAACGCCAAGCAGCTTGACTCGCTGTTGCTCGACGTCACCGGGCTTTCCCACAGCGGCGTCAACCTGCTCGGCCCCAACAAAGACAAGCTGGTGCACGGCATCAATCTGCTCGAGCCCACCACCCGCTTGTTGATGAAATACAACCCCGAACTCACCTGTCTGCTGGTCGGCGGGAAGAACGTCGTCGATTTCGGGTTCCTGGATGTTGCCGGCGGCCACAACGGCTTTTCGGTGATCCTGGACGCTGGGTTGCTGCTGGGCGACGACACCTACCGATTCCCCGAAAACCTGCCGATCAACGACATCAAGGGTGGTCCCGGCGGCCAACCGGGCTGCGGCTCGTTGCCAGACGTGTCCAAGAACTTCCCGCAGCGCTACCTGGTCACCCACTCAGGGTGGGGCACCGGACTGGACGTGCGGCCGAACCCCGGTATCGGCTTCCCGGGCTACGTCGACTATTTCCCCGTCACCCGCGGAACACCGCGACCGCCCAGCATCCGTCACCCGGGAGGTCCGGCGCCCGGTCCGGTCCCCGGTACGGATGGATACCAGAGCCAGGCGCCCTACGGTGCGCAGCAATACGCCCCGGACGGAACGCCGCTGTATCCCGGCCTGCCACCAGCGCCTCCGCCGGGTCGGCCACGAGAAGGCGGACCACCGCCGGCCGGGTCCGAACCGTTCGCGCCGGCAGTGCCCGACGGCCCGCCAGCAACTTGCGGAATCGTCACCGGGCAGTGCGTGCCAAGGCCGCCGGCGCCGTATGCCCCAGCACCATGACGGCCTGAAGTCCTAGAGAAAGGCAGAGATGCGAGAGAATCTGCGAGGTGCGCTGTGGCGCCTCGCCGTCTACGCGTTCGTCTGCGTGGTGGGTGCCTTCGGGCTGATCGCCGTCTTCGCCCAGTTGCGTTTCCAGTCGGAGAAGACCTACACGGCCCAATTCGCGAACGTGTCGGGACTGGAGGGCGGCAACTTCGTCCGCATTGCCGGAGTCGAGGTCGGCAAGGTCAAGAGCATTGCTATCCAGCCCGATTCGACGGTGCTCGTAAAGTTCACCGCCGCCGACAACGTCGTGCTCACCGAGGGCACCAGGGCCGCCATTCGCTTCGCCGACCTCATAGGCGGCCGTTATGTGGCACTGGAGGAGGGCGCCGGGGCAGTCAAGAGACTTCATCCCGGTGACACCATCCCGCTGAGTAGGACCGAGCCCGCGCTGGACTTGGACGCGCTGATCGGTGGCTTTCGGCCGCTGTTTCGCGCTCTGGATCCCGAACAGGTGAACAAGCTGACCGGTCAATTGATCGCGGCCTTTCAGGGTCAGGGCGCCACGATCGGCTCGTTTCTCAGCCAGGCCGCGGCCCTGACCAACACCCTGGCCGATCGGGACCAACTGATCGGTCAGGTCATCGTGAACCTGAATTCGGTGCTCGGTTCGCTCGGCGGCCAGAGCACCCAGCTCGGAAAGGCAGTCGACTCGCTCGCCGAACTCGTGGACGGTTTGAACGCCCGCAAGCAAGACATCAGCGACGGTGTGGCTTACGCCAACGCGGCTGCGGGTTCCATCACGAGCCTGCTGGCGCAGGCGCGCCCGCCGCTGAAGAAAGTGGTGCACGAGGTAGATCGAACGGCCGTCAACGTGTTGGCCGATCACGACTATCTCGACAACTTTCTCAACACTTGGCCCGACGCCCTTCAGATACTCAACAGGCAGGGCATGTACGGCGACTTCTTCAGCTTCTATTTCTGCGAAATCGTGTTGAAGGTCAACGGCAAGGGTGGCCAGCCCATATATGTCAAGCTGGCCGACCAGCCCACGGGGAGGTGCACGCCCCGATGAAACCCTTCTCGGAACGCAGCCCGCTTCGCATCGGCCTCATCGGCGTCGGCGTGATCCTCGCGCTGATGTTTCTGTCGGTGAACTACGACAAGTTGCCGTTCTTCAGCAAGGGCACCACCTACTCCGCGTATTTCGCTGAGGCGGGCGGGCTGATGTCCGGCAACATCGTGCAAGTCTCGGGTTTCCGGGTCGGGCAGGTCTCCAGCGTCGAATTGGACGGAGCCCGGGTGCTCGTCAAGTTCGACGTGGCCAACAACATCCACCTCGGCGACCGCACCGAGGCGGCAATCAAGCTGAAGACCCTGCTGGGTACCAAGATCCTCGAGGTGACCCCGCGGGGTGACGGGAAGCTGAGCGCTCCGATACCGCTCGACCGGACGATACCGGCCTACCAACTGCCCGACGCGCTGGGTGACCTCACGACGACCATCAGCGGGCTGGACACCAATCGACTGTCGAAGTCGCTTGCCGTACTGGCCGACACGTTCTCCAACACCCCGCCCGACTTGAAAGTTGCAGTGCAGGGGTTGGCGCGATTTTCGCAGACACTGGACGCGCGCGATACGGAGTTGCGAAACCTGTTGAGTAACGCCGACAAGGCAACCAAGGTGCTGTCTGACCGTAGCGACGAGATCGTCAACCTCGTCACCAACACCAACTCGCTCTTGGTTCAACTCAGGAGTCAAAGTGCCGCGCTGGACCAGATCGCCAGCAACCTCTCCGCGCTGGCCCAGCAACTGAAGGGCTTCATCGCCGAGAACCGCGACACGTTGAAGCCGACGCTGGACAGGCTCAACGGTGTGTTGACGATTGTCGACAACCGCAAAGAACGCGTGCAGAAGGCACTCGTGGGCCTCAACAGGTACGCCTTGGGACTGGGCGAATCGGTGAGTTCGGGGCCGTTCTTCAAGGCCTATATCCCTAACTTGGTGCCTGGGCAGTGGCTGCAGCCGTTCATCGACGCGGCCTTCTCCGACCTCGGGATTGATCCGAACGTCCAATTGCCGACGGAGCGCACTGACCCGCAGGTCGGCCAGCCGGGAACACCGCCGTTGCCGGCGCCGTACCCGCGCACCGGCCAGGGCGGGCCACCGCGGATGACTATTCCCGATGCGATCACCGGGAACCCGAGCGATCACCAGTGCGGTGTGCCCGGCGTGGCGTTGCCCGGGCCCGGCTGCTACCCCTACCGAGAGCCACCGCCTGCGCCGCCACCCGGTGGTCCGCCACCAGGTCCACCCGCATTGCCAGGTCCCGGCCAAGGAAAATCCATGACCCCGCCGTCGGGTGTCGAGCAGCCGGCACCCGGACAATTGCCGCCCGCTCAATCGCCCGTATTGAGCGGGCCGGGGCCCATCGGGCCGCCGCCGCCAACCGAAGGCGGTGGACGGTGAAGTTTCTCAACGCCAAAACGGGCGTGGCCATCGGACTGGTGCTCGTCCTGATCGGAGGCATCGTCGCGGTCGTGGGCATGGAGACTGGCATCGGCCGCGTCAATGTCGTCGGCTACTTCGCCAACAGCACCGGTATTTACAACGGGGACGACGTCGTCATTCTCGGCGTGCCTGTCGGAAAGGTGGAAAAGATCGAACCAGAACCCGACCGGGTCAAGATCACCTTCTGGTACAACGACAAATACCACGTGCCTGCTGGCGCGAAAGCTGTGGTCCTGTCGCCGTCGCTGGTGACACCTCGATCCATCCAATTGACGCCGGCTTACACGGCTGGGCCGGCGTTGCGGTCCGGCGCGGTGATCCCTCAGGAACGCACCGTGGTCCCCGTGGAGTGGGACGATTTCCGCCAGCAGCTCGAGAAGCTAACGCAGGTACTGCAACCCACCAAACCGGGCGGAATCAGCACACTGGGCGCATTCGTCGACACCGCGGCCGACAACTTGCGCGGCCAGGGCCCAGGTATCCGAGACACGATCATCAAGCTCTCGCAAGCGATTTCCGCTTTGGGCGATCACAGTGGCGACCTGTTCAGCACGCTGAAAAACCTGTCGATCCTCGTTTCCGCACTGCATGACAGCGGCGATTTGCTGCAACATCTCAACCAGAATCTGGCCGCGGTGACGAACCTCCTCGCCGACGACCCCAACGAGGTCGGAAACGCGGTTCGTAACCTCAACGACGTGGTCGGCGACGTCCAAAACTTTGTGGCCGACAACGAAGAGTCGCTCGGTACCACGTCGGACAAACTGGCGTCCGTGACGCAG
>NZ_DATNJW010000245.1:0-11391 GCF_035603715.1 Mycobacterium sp.
CCAGCAGCAGCATCGCTGCGAGGAACAGGTTGAGGTAAGCGAAAAACCTTCGGCGGTCCTGGTCTTCGGCCATATACGCGATCGAGTAGATGTGGATCAGCGATCCGACGCCGGTGATCAACAGCACGAAACAGATTGACAACTGGTCGATTTGCAGTCCGAAGTCGACCTGCAGGCTGCCGACCGGAATCCAGGTGAACAGGTTCTGGATGATGGTCCGGGCGTCGCCGTGCCGACTGAGCAGGTCGGACAGCAGCGTCACGCCGACGCCGAACGAGGCAAGTGCTGTCGCGCATCCCAGCAGGTGCCCCCAGGCGTCGGTCCGCCGGCCGCCGACCAGCAATATCGCGGCACCGGCCGCGGGCAACGCGACGAGCAGCCAGATCAGATGTGTCATCGCCTCAGCCCTTGAGCAGGTTGGCGTCGTCGACCGAAGCCGATTTACGGGCGCGGAAAATCGTCATGATGATGGCCAGTCCGACCACCACCTCGCAGGCGGCGACGACCATCGTGAAGAACGCCACCATCTGGCCGTCGAGGTGGCCGTTCAGCCGGGCGAACGTGACGAAGGCCAGGTTGACCGCGTTGAGCATCAGCTCGACGCACATGAACATCACAATCGCGTTGCGCCGCAACAGGACACCGGCAGCACCGATGGTGAACAGCAACGCGGAGAGATACACGTAATTCTGCGGATTCATGACGCACCCCCTCTAGTGATGGCGTCAAAACCGTTGGAACCCTCGGCAACTGGGAGGTCTCGCTCTTCGACCGGCCGCAATTCGAGGACTGCGGGCACCGACAACCGGGACGGCGAGCCATCGGGCAGCCGTGCCGGAGTATCGACCGCGTTGTGCCGGGCGAAGACGCCGGGGCCAGGCAGCGGAGTGGGGTAGCCGCCGGGGCCGAATCGTTCGATGGACATCTCGCGCTGTGTCTTGCGACGCTCGAAGCGCTCCCGGTGCGCCAGGATCATCGCGCCGATCGCTGCGGTGATCAGCAGTGCGCTGGTCAGCTCGAATGCCCACAAGTACTGGGAGAAGATCAGCGCCGCCAGCCCCTGGACGTTGCCTTCGGGGGCGATGTCTGTCGAGAGGCCGTTTGTCCCAAAACGGTTGGTGGCAACGTTGCCCATTCCGGCGATCAGCACGATGCCCAAGCCCAGCCCCGCCAGCACGGCGGCGACGCGCTGCCCGTGCAGCGTTTCCACCAGGGATTCCGCCGAGTCGACGCCGATCAGCATCAGGACGAACAAGAACAGCATCATCACCGCGCCGGTGTAGACCACGATCTGCACCACGCCGAGGAACAAGGCGTCTTGAATCATGTACATCACCGCCAGCACGATCATCGTCAGCGCCAGCGACATCGCGCAGTACACCGCGTTGGCGGCCATCACCACACCCAGCGCCCCGATCAGGGCCAGCGTGGCCAGTATCCAGAACGTCACCGCCTCACCGGTGGACGTGCGGGCGACGACGGTATCGACGACGTTGGCGGCCAGCTGCGTGGTCACTTCGAGACGTCCGTGATCGGAAGTTGGCGCAGGCCATTTGCGGTGATGTTGCCGCGGTAGTAGTCGGCGTCGGTGGCGCCTTCAGCCCTGGGGTGCGGCACCGGGGTCATGCCCTCGAGCATCGGAGCCAGCAGATCCTGCTTCTCGTAGATCAGGTCGGCCCGGTTGTCGTCGGCCATCTCGTAATGGTTGGTCATCGTCAGCGCGCGAGTCGGGCAGGCCTCGACGCACAGCCCGCATCCGATACAGCGCAGGTAATTGATCTGATAGACGCGGCCGTAGCGTTCGCCCGGCGAAAAGCGGGCTTCGTCGGTGTTGTCAGCGCCTTCGACGTAGATCGCGTCGGCTGGACATGACCACGCGCACAGTTCGCACCCGATGCATTTCTCCAGGCCGTCGGCGTAACGGTTGAGCTGATGGCGGCCGTGGTAGCGCGGCATCACCGGCCCCGGGTTCTCCGGATAGCTCTCGGTGATCGGGCGCTTGAACATCGCGCCGAACGTGACGCCGAATCCGGCGAGGGAACTGAGGAACTTAGCCATTGGCTGCCTCCTTTGTCGCCGGCGCCAGCGGCTTACCGGGCAACGCTGGCGTGGGGAACGCCGGCTCGAAGGACGCTGTGCGTGCGGACAGTGCCTCCGACTCCGTGCGACGACGTCTCTTGCGAAGCTGACTGTTGCTGAACGGTCTCTGCAGCAGATACAGCAGTACGACGGTGACGACGATGCTGGCGCCGACCAGCAGCGGCGTCCAATGCGGGTAACCCTGGTCGCGCGCGGTGCGGATCGCGGCGGCGATCAGTGCCCAGACCAGCGACACCGGGATAAGGATCTTCCACCCGAGCGCCATGAACTGGTCGTACCGCAGCCGAGGCAGTACGCCGCGCAACCAGATGTAGAAGAACAAGAACACCCACACCTTGGCGACGAACCAGAGCACCGGCCACCAACCACTGTTGGCGCCGGCCCACATGTTCAGTGGCCACGGCGCGTGCCAGCCGCCCAAGAACAACGTGGCGGCCAGCGCCGACACCGTGGTCATGTTGATGTATTCGGCGAGGAAGAACAACGCGAAGTTCAGCGACGAGTACTCGGTGTGGAAACCGGCGACCAATTCGCCTTCGGCCTCCGGCAAGTCGAACGGCGCCCGGTTGGTCTCGCCGACCATGGACACCAGGTACGTGCAGAACGACGGCAGCAGCAGGAAGATGTACCAGACCCGGTTCTGGGCCGTCACGATCTGCGACGTGGACATCGTTCCGGCGAAGAGGAACACGGTCGCGAACGACAGGCCCATCGCGACCTCGTAGGAGATCACCTGGGCGGTGGAGCGCACGCCGCCCAGCAGCGGATAGGTCGATCCCGAGGACCACCCGGCCAGCACGATCCCGTAGACCCCGATCGAGGACAACGCCAGGATGAACAGCACCGCCACCGGCAGGTCAGTCACCTGCAGCGGGGTCCAGTGGCCGAACACCGAAACCTGCGGCCCGAACGGGATGAACGCAAACGCCGTGATCGCTGGAATCGTCGAAATAGCCGGTGCCAGAAGGAAAATCGGCTTCTCGACGCCGAACGGGATGAGCGGCTCTTTGAGCGCCAGCTTGATGCCGTCGGCCAGGCTTTGCAGGTAGCCGCGCGGGCCGACCCGGTTGGGTCCCCAGCGCATCTGCATCCGGCCGAGAATCTTGCGTTCGGCCAGGATCGCGACCAGCACCGTCAGGACCAGGAACACGAAGACCAGAAGCGATTTGGCCAGGACCAGCCACCAGGTGTCGTGTCCGAAGCCGGTCACTTGGAAGCTCCAATCTTCACGACGGCGCCGGGCGTGACGCCCAGTTGCCGGTGTACCGCCGAGCCCGGTGAATTCAGCGGCAGCCAGGCCACGTGGTCGGGCATCTCGGTGATCGCCAGCGGCAGGGTGATCGCCCCGCGTGTGGTGCTGACGGTGACGTTGTCGCCGTCGGCCGCGCCGATGGCGCTCGCTGTCGCTGCCGACAACCGCACCACGGGCGTGCGTGCGGTACCGGCCAGATGTGGCTCGCCGTCCTGCAGTCGCCCGGCGTCGAGCAGCATCCGCCAGCCCGCCAGGATCGCTTCTCCGGCACCGGGTTTGGGTGCAGCTGCCGCGGTGACGGACGGTGCCGGTGCGGCCGTGCCATCCCAGGTGCCCAACCCGTTGAGTTCGGCCAGCCCGGCCGCCACGGTGGGGAATCCGAGGTCGATCCCCACCTCGTCGGCCAGCGTGTCCAGTACCCGGCAGTCCGGTGTCGCGGCGGGTGGCAGCGCATTGGAGAAGCTGCGCTGACGGCCCTCCCAGTTGATGTAGGTGCCGGCCTTCTCCGCGGCCGGCGCGATCGGGAAGACCACGTCGGCGCGTTCGGTCACCGCGCTGCGTCGCAGCTCCAGGCTCACCACGAAACCCGTGGCATCGAGAGCGGCGAGCACCGCATCGGGGTCGGCGAAGTCGTCTGGGTCGATGCCTCCGATCAGCAGTGCGCCCAGGCTCCCCTCTTTGGCGGCGGCCAGGATGGCTTCGGCGTCACGTCCTTCGGCCGACGGCAATTCGGCGACGTGCCAGCCTTCGGCCACCTGCGCGCGGGCGGTCGCGTCGCTCAGCGGCCGGCCACCGGGCAGCAGACCCGGCAGCGCACCGGCTTCGATCGCGCCACGTTCACCGGCGCGGCGCGGCACCCACGCCAATCGCGCGCCGGTGCTGTCGGCCAGCCTCGCCGCGGCGGACAATCCCCCGGGCGAGCCCGCGAGCCGTTCACCGACGATGATGACGGCTCCCGGCTTGGACAACAGCCCAGCCAGCTCGCCGCCGGCCAGCCCGTCCAGCGCGGCAGGCTCGCCCCCGGGAGCAGTTTCGATCAGCGTGCCGTGCATCTTCTGCAAACCGTTGCTCGCGTACGGCGCAATTGCGTGCACCGCCAGCCCGTGCTTGCGGGCGGTCTTGCGCAGCCGCAGGTACACGATCGGCGACTCTTCTTCGGGCTCGAACCCGGCCAGCAACACCACCGGCGCAGACTCAAGGTCGGAGTAGCTGGTGGTGAGCAGCTTGCCCGCGACCCGGGCCGCCAGGAACTGCGTCTCCTCGTCGGAATGCGGGCGAGCGCGGAAGTCGATGTCGTTGGTGCCCAACACAATTCGAGCGAACTTAGAATACGCGTAGGCGTCTTCGACGGTCAGCCGGCCGCCCGGCAGCACGCCGGCGCCGCCGGCGGCGGTGGTGAGTCCCTGGATCGCCGCGGCGACCGCATGCGGCCACGACGCAGGCTCCAGTGCACCGTCGGCGCCGCGGACCAGGGGAGTGGTGATCCGGTCACCCTGCGTGGCGTAGGTGAATGCCCACCGGCCTTTGTCGCAGTTCCACTCTTCGTTGACTTCCGGTTCGTCGCCGGCCAGTCGGCGTAGCACCTTGCCGCGGCGGTGGTCGGTGCGCTGTGCGCATCCCGACGCGCAGTGCTCGCACACGCTCGGGCTGGAAACCAGGTCGAACGGGCGGGCCCGGAAGCGGTAGGCGGTGCCGGTCAGCGCGCCGACCGGGCAGATCTGTACCGCGTTGCCGGAGAAGTACGACTCGAATGGCTCGTTGGCATAGATGCCGACCTGCTGCAGCGCGCCGCGCTCGAGCATCTCGATGAACGGGTCACCGGCGATCTGGTCGGAGAACCGCGTGCAGCGCGCACACAGGATGCAGCGCTCGCGGTCCAGCAAGACCTGCGACGAGATGTTGATCGGCTTGGTGAACGTGCGCTTGACGTCCTCGAAGCGGGAATCGGGGCGGCCGTTGGACATCGCCTGGTTCTGCAGCGGGCACTCACCGCCCTTGTCGCACATCGGACAGTCCAGCGGGTGGTTGATCAGCAGGAGTTCCATCACGCCGTGCTGAGCCTTGTCGGCGACCTCCGAGCTGAATTGCGTGCGCACCACCATGTCGTCGGCGACGGGAATGGTGCACGACGCCATCGGCTTGCGCTGGCCCTCGATCTCGACGATGCATTGCCGGCACGCGCCGACCGGGTCCAGCAGTGGATGGTCGCAGAACCGGGGGATCTGCACACCGATCAATTCGGCGGCCCGGATCACCAAAGTCCCCTTGGGAACGCTGACTTCGGTGCCGTCGATGGTCAGCGTCACCAGTTCGGGCTCGGTGACCTTCTTTCCGGTGTCGGCCGTTTGGGTCATGAGGCTCCGTTCGTCGCGAGCATGGACAGCTTGGGGTCGAACGGACAAGCGCCGCCCTCGACGTGCGCGACGTATTCGTCGCGGAAGAATTCGAGCGACGAGGCGACCGGGCTTGCTGCACCATCACCCAACGCGCAGAAGGACTTTCCGAGAATCGCATCCGCGATGTCTTCCAGCTTGCCGAGGTCCTCGATGGTGCCGTGACCGGCTTCCAGGCGGTGGTAGATCTGGCTCAGCCAGAACGTGCCCTCGCGGCACGGCGTGCACTTGCCGCACGATTCGTGCTTGTAGAAGTCGATCCAGCGACCCACCGCGCGGACCACGCAGGTGGTCTCGTCGAAAATCTCCAGCGCCTTGGTGCCCAGCATCGACCCGGCTGCTCCGACACCCTCGTAATCCAGTGGTACGTCGAGGTGTTCGTCGGTGAGCAGCGGTGTCGACGATCCGCCGGGCGTCCAGAACTTCAGCTGGTGTCCGGCCCGCACGCCGCCCGCGTAGTTGAGCAGTTCTCGAAGCGTGATGCCCAGCGGCGCCTCGTACTGACCGGGCTTGGTCACGTGTCCCGACAGCGAATACAGGGTGTAGCCGGGCGATTTCTCGCTGCCCATCGACCGGAACCAGTCCACGCCGTTCAGGACGATCGACGGGACGCTGGCGATGGTCTCCACGTTGTTGATCACCGTCGGGCAGCCGTACAGGCCCGCGACCGCGGGGAACGGCGGACGCAGTCGCGGCTGGCCGCGGCGGCCCTCCAACGAGTCGAGCAGCGCCGTCTCCTCGCCGCAGATGTAGGCGCCGGCCCCGGCGTGCACCACCAACTCGAGGTCGTAGCCGGAGCCGGCGATGTTGCGGCCAAGGTAGCCGTTGGCGTACGCCTCGGCGACCGCGTTCTGCAGGCGTCGCAGCACCGGCAGCACCTCACCGCGCACGTAGATGAAGGCGTGGCTGGCCCGGATCGCGTACGACGCGATGATCACGCCCTCGACCAGGACATGCGGGGTGGCCAGCATCAGCGGAATGTCTTTGCACGTACCGGGTTCCGACTCGTCGGCGTTGACCACCAGGTAGTGCGGTTTGGCGGCCGCGCCACTGTCGCCCTGCGGGATGAACGACCACTTGGTCCCGGTGGAGAAGCCTGCGCCGCCGCGACCGCGCAGCCCGGAATCCTTGACGGCGGTGATCACCGCGTCGGGTTCCATCTTCAAGGCTTTGTCCAGCGCCTTATAGCCGTCGTTGCGGCGATAGGTCTCCAAAGTCCACGACTCGGGGTCGTCCCAGAAGCGGCTCAGCACCGGAGCCAGTGGTGTTGGTGACCCCATTACTGACCTTCTCCTGAACTTTCGGGCGACGGCGCGGTCATGTTGTGCTCCTTGGCCACCCGCAGCCCGGCCAGCGTCGCCGCGCCGGCTCCGCCCTGGCCGTCGTCGGCCCGCGGATCGGGGAAGCCGGCCAGAATCCGCTCGGTCTCCTTGAACTTGCACAGCGGAGCCAGACCGCGAGTTGGCGCGGGAGGATTACCGGACCGCAAGCCGTCGACGAGCTCGCGTGCCGACTCGGGAGTCTGGTTGTCGTAGAACTCCCAGTTGACCATCACGACCGGGGCGAAGTCGCACGCCGCGTTGCACTCGACGTGCTGCAACGTGACTGACCCGTCCTCCGTCGTCTCATCGTTGCCGATGCCGAGATGCTCTTTGAGCGAGTCGAAGATCGCGTCGCCACCCATCACCGCGCACAGGGTGTTCGTGCACACGCCGACGAAGTATTCGCCGGTGGGTCCACGGCGATACATGGTGTAAAAGCTTGCGACAGCAGCGACTTCGGCACCGGTCAGCCCGAGCTGCGCTCCGCAGAACTCCACACCGGCCGGCGTGATGTAGCCGTCCTCGGACTGCACCAGGTGCAGCAGCGGCAGCAGCGCCGAGCGGGGGTCCGGGTATTTACCGATGATCTCCTTGGCGTCGACCTCGAGCCGTGCCTGTACGTCGGCAGGATACGACTGCGGTGCGCCGTCGGTGACGAACTGCCCGGGCTCCTCCGGTGGCGGGCCAAGCCGAATGAACACCCGCTCGCCGTTGCTGCTGGCGCCGGGAGTCTGTGCTGCCGTCATCGGTCCACCCCGCCCATCACCGGGTCGATACTGGCCACCGCGGTGATCACGTCGGCGACCATGCCGCCCTCGCACATGGCGGCGACGGCCTGGAGATTGGTGAACGACGGGTCGCGGTAGTGCACCCGGTACGGGCGGGTGCCGCCATCGCTGACCATGTGCACGCCCAGCTCACCGCGGGGCGATTCGATTGCGACGTAAACCTGCCCGGCCGGAACGCGGATGCCCTCGGTGACGAGCTTGAAGTGATGGATCAGCGCCTCCATCGAGCCGCTCATGATCTTCTCGATGTGCTCCGGCGAGTTGCCCAGCCCGTCCGGACCCACTTTCAGGTCGGCCGGCCAGGCGATCTTGCGATCCTGGATCATCGTCGGGCCGGGCTGCAACTTGTCCAGGCACTGCTCGACGATCTTCACCGACTCCCACATCTCCTTGACGCGAATGATGTAGCGGCCGTAGGAATCACACCCGTCGTCGGTGATCACGTCGAATTCGTAATTCTCATAGCCGCAGTAGGGCTCCGCTTTTCGCAGGTCGTGGGGCAACCCGGTGGACCTCAGGCAAGGCCCGGTCACGCCGAGGGCCATGCAGCCGGTCAGATCGAGGTAGCCGACATCTTTCGTGCGGGCCTTCCAGATGGCGCTCTCGTTGAGCAGGTCGCCCATCTCGCGCAGGGCTTTCTTCAATGGCTTGAGGGCTTCGGCGATTTCGGTCTTGGCGTCGGGTGGCAGGTCCTGCGACACGCCCCCGGGCCTGATGTAGGCGCTGTTCATCCGCAGACCGGTGATGTACTCGAACAGCGTGAGGATGATCTCGCGGCCTTTGAAGCCGGTGAACATCGGTGTCATCGCGCCCAACTCCATGCCGCCGGTCGCCAAAGCGACCAGGTGCGAGGAGATCCGGTTGAGCTCCATCATCATTACCCGGATGACGTTGACCCGTTCGGGGATCTCGTCGGTGATGCCGAGCAGCTTCTCCACACCCAGGCAGAAGGCCGTCTCGTTGAAAAACGGTGCCAGGTAGTCCATTCGGGTCACGAACGTCACGCCCTGCGTCCAGTACCGGTACTCGAGGTTTTTCTCGATTCCGGTGTGCAGGTAACCGATTCCGCAGCGGGCGTCGGTGACGGTCTCGCCTTCGATCTCCAGGATCAGTCGCAGCACGCCGTGAGTCGACGGGTGTTGCGGTCCCATGTTGACGACGATCCGCTCGCCGGGTTCGCCTTTTTGCCGGGCGGCCTCGACGATCTTGTTCCAATCTTGGCCCGTGACAGCAATCAAGGTGTCCGAGCCGTCACCGTTGGCGGCGCTTATGGTTTCGCTCATCAGTTGTAGGACCTCCGCTGGTCGGGCGGGGGAATCTGCGCGCCCTTGTACTCCACTGGAACGCCGCCGAGCGGGTAGTCCTTGCGCTGCGGGTGTCCCTGCCAGTCGTCGGGCATCTCGATGCGGGTCAACGAAGGGTGGCCGTCGAAGATGATGCCGAAGAAGTCGTAGGTCTCGCGCTCATGCCAGTCGTTGGTCGGGTAGATCCCGAACAACGAGGGGATGTGTGGATCACCGTCTGGTGCAGCCACTTCCAGCCTGACGCGACGGTTGTGGGTGATGGAGCTCAGCGGGTACACCGCGTGCAGTTCGCGCCCGGTTTCGTCCGGGTAGTGTACGCCGCTCACGCCCAGGCACAGCTCGAAGCGCAGTTGCGGGTCATCGCGTAGCCGACGGGCGACTTGCGGCAGCAGCTCGCGGCGGACGTGCAGCGTCAGCTCGTTGCGATAGACGACGACTTTCTCGATAGCGTCAGCGAATTCGACGTCGTCGTCGGCTTTCAGCACCTCGGCCAGCCGGTCGACGATCTCGTCGAAATAGAAGCCGTACGGGCGCGGGCTTCCCTCGTCGATCGTGACCTGGCGAATCAGTCGTCCGTAACCCGAGGTGTCACCGCTGCCCCGGACACCGAACATGCCGCGGCGCACGCCGATCAGCTCGGCGTCGGAGGGCTCGGTACCAACGGGTGTTCCGCCGACCTCGCTGGCTGCGCGCTTGGGATCGTGACCCGGTGAACTCATCGCAGCAGCCCAAGGTGCTCGATCGTCGGCCGGGCGGCGAGTGCCGCCTTTTCGGCCTCGGCGATGGCCAGCTCGCGATTGACCCCGAGGGGCATCTCTTGAATCTTGTCGTGCAGCTTGAGAATTGCGTACAACAACATCTCCGGGCGTGGCGGGCAGCCGGGCAGGTAGATGTCGACCGGGACAACGTGATCGACGCCCTGGACGATCGCGTAGTTGTTGAACATGCCGCCCGAGGATGCGCAGACACCCATGGACAACACCCATTTGGGCTCGGCCATCTGGTCGTAGATCTGACGCAGCACCGGGGCCATCTTCTGGCTGACCCGGCCGGCCACGATCATCAGGTCGGCCTGCCGCGGCGTCGCCGAGAACCGCTCCATGCCGAAGCGTGCGATGTCGAAACGTGGGCCGGCCGTGGCCATCATCTCGATCGCGCAGCAGGCCAGTCCGAATGTGGCCGGCCACAGCGAGCTCTTGCGAAAGTATCCCGCCAGTTGTTCAACGGTCGTCAGCAAGAAGCCGCTCGGCACTTTCTCTTCCAGGCCCACGATCTACCTCAATCCCACGTCAAGCCGCCGCGGCGCCACACGTATGCGTAGGCCACGAAAACGGTGAGCATGAACACCACCATCTCGATCAGCGCAAACAGCCCCAGCTGGTCGTAGCTGACCGCCCAGGGGTACAGGAACACGATTTCGATGTCGAAGACGATGAACAGCATCGCCGTCAGGTAGTACTTCACCGGGAACCGCTGTCCGCTGCCGGCGTGCGGTGCGTTAGCCGGCTGGTCGCTGGGCTCGATGCCGCATTCGTAGGCCTCCAGCTTGGCGCGGTTGAACCGCTTCGGGCCGGTGAGTTGGCCGAGCGCGACCGAGCCGAGCGCGAAGGCTGCGGCGATCCCTCCGAGTACGAGAATGGGTAGGTAGAGATTCATCCCGCGACGACGCTTCCTCACTCTGGTCTATGGGCTGGACTGTGAGCGCAACCACAGCCTAGCGACCGTATGCGATCCCGCGCTCAGCAGGTTAGATGTGACCTCAACCACAGCTAGACGGACGGTTAACACCACAAGACAGGTGGCGCTCGGCCGGTCAAGCGACGACCCCGAAATATCAAGAACGAGGAGCGATTTGGCTCATTCCTGAGCCAGGATTGGCGGCGGGATCGGGCCCCGTCCGGCGGCACGGCTGTGCCGGTTCCCTGGCCGGGTAAGCGGCTACTGGACCGGGGTGCGCAGCAACTCGAGCACGGTCCGGCTGAGCCGGATCGGGTCGATGGGATGGGGGACCGCGCCCTCGGCACGCGACCAGCTGGCCAGCCAGGCGTCGTCGCGGCGTCCGGTCAGCACCACAATCGGCGGTCCCTGGTCGATTTCGTCCTTGAGCTGCTTGGCGATGCCCATGCCGCCTTCGGGGGTCGCCTCGCCATCCAGGATGGCGAGATCGATGCCGCCGGCGTCCACCTGCTGGATCACGACCGGCCCGGTCGCGACCTCGATATAGCTCAGCTC
>NZ_DATNJW010000246.1:0-2469 GCF_035603715.1 Mycobacterium sp.
CGCCGCAAGCAACCCCGACCCGGACCGTCGCGAAGATCTGGCGATGACGTGGCTGCTGGCCGGTCTGGTCGCCGGGCTGCTCAGCGGCGCGGTGACCTGGCTGATCTCGGTGTTCTACAAGGCGATCTACGTCGGCGGCCTGATCAATGAACTGACCACGTTCGCGGCCTTCACCGCCTTGGTGGTCTTCCTGGGGGCGATCAGCGGGGTTGCCATTGGCCGTTGGCGGGTTGACCGTACCGGCGCCTACCACCCGCAGAGCGGCACCCGAGGCGGCGACGAGGATCGCGCCGACACCGACGTGTTCGCCGCGGTCCGGTCGGAGCAGGCCACCGCTGAGGGCGCCGCCTGGCCCGAGGAGCACTCGACGTCCGTGGCGACCGCCGAACGCGAATACGAGGCGCCGACGGCCTACAGCCAGGAAGGCGAAGCGACGACCGAAGCCGCCAGCGAGGAAGAGACCAAGAAGATTCCCTGGCCGCCCAGCGCCGCGAAGACCGAGGGGCTGCCGACCCACGAGCATTCCGAGCCGGCCACCGAACACATCGAAAAGCCGAAGTCAGAAGACCACTAGCGGCCGAGGCTGGCCAGGTAGCGCAGGGCCAGCAGATACCCCTGGACGCCGCATCCCACGATGACCCCGGTCGCCACCGGGCTCAGGTATGAGTTGTGCCGAAATTCTTCCCGGGCATACACATTGGAGATATGCACCTCGATCAAGGGTGCGCTCAGCTCGGCGCAGGCGTCGCGTAGCGCGATCGACGTGTGGGTCAGCCCGCCCGCGTTGAGGATCACCGGCTGTTTGGCGTCCGCGGCCTGATGGATCCAGTCCAGCAGCTGAGCTTCGCTGTCGCTTTGTCGGACAATGACTTTCACCCCGAGGTCGGCGGCCTCGCGTTCGACCAATGCCACGAGATCGTCATGGGTGGTGTCGCCGTACACTTCGGGCTCCCGACGGCCGAGCCGGCCGAGGTTGGGTCCGTTGATGACGTTCACTGCCGTCATGCGCCGCTCCTCAGCATCGCTGCGCTCTGCATCGTCGTCGGCGGCGTCACCGAGTGCCCACCTCCGCGTAGGCGGCCGCCAACAGGGCCGGGTCCGGACCTTCCAGCCGGCCGGGCTTGGCCAGGCCGTCGAGCACCACGAACCGCAGCACCCCGGAACGAGTCTTCTTGTCGCCGGCCATGGACTCCAACAGCTGCGGCAGAGCGTCGGCGTCGTAGCTCGTCGGCAGGCCCAGTGAGGTCAGGATGCTGCGGTGGCGCTGCGCGGTGGCGTCATCGAGACGACCTGCCAGTCGGCCCAATTCGGCAGCGAACACCAACCCCACCGAAACCGCGGCGCCATGTCGCCACTGATAGCGCTCCCGCCGCTCGATCGCGTGGCCCATTGTGTGGCCGTAGTTGAGGATTTCGCGCAGATCGGATTCCTTCTCGTCGGCGGCGACCACCTCGGCCTTGACCACGATCGCGCGTCGGACCAACTCCGGCAGCACCTCCCCCGACGGGTCCAGCGCCGCCGGCGGGTCGGCCTCGATCAGGTCCAGGATCACCGGGTCGGCGATGAAACCGGCCTTGACGACTTCGGCCATGCCGGCCGCGATTTCGTTGTGCGGCAAGGTCTGCAGGGTCGCCAGGTCGACCAGTACGGCGGCGGGCTGATGAAACGCGCCCACCAGGTTTTTGCCGGCTTCGGTGTTGATCCCGGTCTTGCCGCCGACCGCCGCGTCGACCATCGCCAGCAGCGTGGTGGGAACGTGCACGATCGACACGCCCCGCAGCCAGGTCGCCGCGGCGAACCCCGCGACGTCGGTAGCGGCCCCGCCGCCCAGACTCACCAAGGCATCCTTGCGGCCAATGCCGATGCGGCCCAGCACGTCCCAGATGAAACCCACCACGGGCAGGTCCTTGCCGGCTTCGGCGTCCGGAATCTCGATCCGATGTGCGTCAATGCCTTGGTCTGCCAGGTGATTTCGAATCACCTCAGCCGTTTCCGTCAACACCGGTTGATGCAGGATGGCGACACGGTGCCGGCCGGCGAGCAGCTCGCCGAGCTCGCCCAGCAGCCCGGTACCGATCACCACCGGGTAGGGCGGATCGACGGCCACCTGCACGGTGACCGGTTCGGGAAGTTCCGTCATTTATCCGCCTCGGCGCGACGGGCCGCGGCCAGGGCGGCCGGCGTGGCGGGGGTGGGCGGCGGTCCGGTTCTGGGCTCGGGTGCGCTGGCCACTTCCGGGGACGGCGTGCGTCGCCACGGCGGACGGCGGCGGTTGCGCGCGAGGTTGCCCGGTTTCGGGTCGTTCAGCCGGCACACGATGTGGCGGACAACGGCTCCAGGGTTGCGACGGCTCGTATTCACCCGGATCGTGGCGACCTTCCGATAGAGCGGAACACGCTCGGTCATCAGCGCGCGAAATTTCTCGGCCCGGTCCGGCCCGGCCAGCAGCGGCCGCACCGTGTTACCGCC
>NZ_DATNJW010000247.1:0-2234 GCF_035603715.1 Mycobacterium sp.
GAGGCGGCGCGCCGCGCGGCGCAGGCCGCCCATGAGGCCGGGCAGTATGCCCTGGAAGCCGAGGCCCTGCACCACGCCGCCCGCTTCGGGGATCGCACCGCGGCCGAGCCGTTGGTGGCCCTCGTTCCACGCCTGGACGGCACACTGGGCGAGCTGTATCTGCGCCACGCCGCCGCGCTCGCCGACGCCGACGCCGGCGCGCTCGACAAGTGCAGCGCGGATTTCGAAAAGGCCGGGCTGATCCTCTCGGCCGCCGACGCGGCGGCCCAGGCGGCGCCGCTGCACGACCAAGCCGGGCAGCGCCGTCGCAGCGCCGAATCCAGCGGGCGAGCCCTGCAGCTGGCCGCGCTGTGCGGCGGGGCGATCACTCCGGCGATCCGGTCCGCGACCCGCCCCCTGCCGCTGAGCCCCCGGGAACGCGAGATCGCCGCCCTGATCGCCGAGGGCCTGTCCAACCGCGAGATCGCCGAGAAGTTGCTGGTGTCGGTGCGCACCGTGGAAGGTCACATCTACCGCGCCTGCATCAAGCTCGACGTGTCCGATCGCGACGACCTGGCCGTCATCGTCTCGGCCACTTTGCAGTCGTAGACGCGGCCCCGGAACGGGCGGGTGAGGGCCGATCGGGCCCTAACCGGTAAGCTCTCGGTCATGCAGTTGGCCCTAGAGATCACCTTGGTCGTCACCAGCGTGCTGGTGGTGCTGCTGGTGCTACTGCACCGCGCCAAGGGCGGCGGCCTGTCCACGCTGTTCGGCGGCGGTGTGCAGTCCAGCCTGTCCGGGTCGACGGTGGTGGAGAAGAACCTGGACCGGTTGACGCTGTTCATCACCGCCATCTGGTTCGTCTGCATCATCGGCATGGCGCTGCAGATCAAGTACCGCTAACCCGTCGGCGGGCGGACTACCCGATCCGCACCGATACTGGGACGCATGGTTGAGGTCACCGATATCGCGCTAGAGCCGATCGGCGCTGTCCAACGGACGCTCGTCGGTCGGGAGGCCACCGAGCCGATGCGCGCCGACATCCGGCTGCTGGGCACGATCCTGGGCGACACCGTGCGCGAGCAGAACGGGCGCGAGGTGTTCGAGCTCGTCGAGCGTGCCCGGGTGGAGTCGTTTCGGGTGCGGCGCTCGGAGATCGACCGCGCCGAGTTGGCGCGGATGTTCGACGGGATCGACATTCACCAGGCGATCCCGGTCATCAGGGCCTTCAGCCACTTCGCGCTGCTGGCCAACGTCGCCGAAGACATCCACCGGGAGCGTCGGCGGGTGATCCACGTCGACGCCGGCGAGCCGCCACAGGACAGTAGCCTGGCCGCAACCTACGCGAAACTCGATCGTGCACAGCTTGATTCGGCCACGGTCGCCGAGGCGTTGCGGGGGGCTCTCGTCGCGCCGGTGATCACCGCCCACCCCACCGAGACCCGTCGGCGCACCGTGTTCGTCACCCAGCACCGGATCACCGCGTTGATGCGGCTGCATGCCGAAGGGCACACGGAAACCGACGACGGCCGCAACGTCGAACGCGAGTTGCGTCGCCAGGTCCTCACGTTGTGGCAGACCGCACTGATCCGGTTGTCCCGGTTGCAGATCACCGACGAGATCGAGGTGGGGCTGCGGTATTACGCGGCGGCGTTCTTCAAGGTGATTCCCCAGGTCAATGCCGAGGTCCGAGATGCGTTGCAGGCGCGTTGGCCCGATGCCGACCTGCTTTCCGGTCCGATGCTGCAGCCCGGCTCCTGGATCGGCGGTGATCGCGATGGCAATCCCAACGTGACCGGCGACGTGGTGCGCCAGGCCACCGGCAGCGCCGCATTTACCGCGTTGGCTCACTACTTGGCAGAACTCACCGCGTGCGAGCAGGAGTTGTCGTTGTCGGCCCGGCTCGTCTCGGTCACCCCCGAACTGGCCGAACTGGCCGAGGGTTGCCAGGAGAAAACCCGCACCGACGAGCCGTACCGCCGGGCGGTGCGGGTGGTCCGCGGCCGGCTCACCGCGACGGCCGCCGCGATCTTGGACCGGCAGCCCCAGGACGTGCTCGACCTGGGGCTGTCACCGTATGCCACCCCGGCCGAACTGCTGGCCGATCTCGACACCATCGACGGGTCACTGCGCGCCAACGGCAGTGCGCTGTTGGCCGACGATCGCCTGGCGCTGCTGCGAGAAGCCGTGCGTGTCTTCGGGTTTCATTTATGTGGACTCGATATGCGGCAGAACTCCGACGTGCACGAAGAGGT
>NZ_DATNJW010000248.1:0-2394 GCF_035603715.1 Mycobacterium sp.
AATCGGATCCTCGCCGACGAAGGTGATGGCGCCCCCGGTGTCTTCGGGACAGAGTCCGAGTTCGGTCATCACGGAGCGGAAGCGCGCGTTGACGTCGAAGCCTGCGGGCGCTTGTGGTGTGGCTAAAGTATTGCTGCTCACGTTCTTTCCCTTCAATCGATAACGGGTAACTCAAGCCTGCGGGAAGCCACGACTCCGGTCGTTGTCGGCGCGTACAACGCCGGCACCGTTTACCGCTGCCGGTGAACAGTGACGCTGCTAAGCGTTCACCCGATCTGGGCAGCGCCTCGGCGCCACAGCCCAACATCCCCCGTTGACGAACACGAATGGCGGGTGCCGCGGCCCTCACCCGCTTGTGGCAAATGCTGCAGGCAAGCTCACGGTGCAAGCGATAGTGCTGCGCTGGAGGCCTGCCCCGAGAACCGCTTGGGGATCCGGCCGGCCTGGAGGACAGATCGTCATCGTGGCGGCCTTCCGCTCATCCACAGCGTCAATGGGTTTCGGCTACATGAGCCGGCGATGCACTTCGAACGCCAAACATAGTTCGGCGACATCCCTTGGCCGCAAAAGGGATCGGCCGGTACGTTTCTCGATTCGACGCAACCGGTGCCGGACCGTGTTCGGGTGGCAACTAAGCACCTCAGCCGCAATGCCCACGGACCCTTCAGTGTCCTGCCACACCCGAAACGTTTGGAACAGCGTCTCCCGCTCGTCGTCGGCAAGGTCGGCAAAACCGTCTAACGCGGCGCCGACCGTTTGGACCATCGCCTCCGGCGCACTCACGGCAGCGGTGGTCAGGATGGAGCCGTCGAACACCGTGACTGAGGATGTGGAGTCGGTCGGGCCCTGCAACATCATTGTGGCCACATGCACGGCTCGTGGTGTATTGCGCAGATCCTCGAAGGCCGCACTGACCCCCACCCGCGCAGTTGTCGTCCGAGAGAGTAGGGCAACCACCATGTTGAGTTTTTGGTCGGACCTGACGTGTACGACCCCAACCTGCACATCAGGCAGCAGCCGCCAGACCGAAAAGATGTCAAGGCTACGCAGCTTCGATTCGATCTCACGTAGCGGCGCATCACCCACGGTGGGAACGTGGGCGGCGACGGCCACGAAAGGACCATTGATCGGCAGCCGAAGACATCCGGCGACGTCGCGCAGATTCCATTGGTCGAACGCTCGTCCCTCAAGCAGCGCGTCTACCAGATTCGAGCGGCATGACCCCTCAGCCAGCAGCTGCCGCTTCTGTTCGTCGCGATAGCCGGCCACGACAGCAGTGGCGATCAGTTCGGCGAAGCGGCTGATGTGGACCTCGGTATCGGCTGGCATCGGCCCGAACTGCACCGAACCGACCGCCGCCAAGCCCCACATGCGTCCGTCAGCGATGATCGGCACCGCCACCCCCGCGCGCACGCGAGCCGCGATCGACCCGGCAACGTCGTCGTAGCTGTCGATCCGTGCGGACCGGCCGGTGCGCTGCACCACCGTTGCGATGGTGTCGCCATCCACCGCAGTTCGGGTGCCCACCGTCCATCCTGCGAGCGTCTCAGGATCGGCAGCAGCGGCCACGAGCGTGATCTCGCCATCCGATTCGAAGCGCCACAACCCGGCGGTGTCCGCAGGCACGCATCGCCGCATCTCTTCGGCCACAGCGCCAAATACCTCCAATGGTCCAACTCCGCGCGCCACCAGCATGGCCACTCGGCGCAACGCGGCCTGTTCGGCGGCGAGCCGGCGATATTTCGCGTACAGCGCGACATGGTCGACAGACTCGTCGAGTCGCTCGGTTGGAAATTCCTCGGCGGCTAATAGGACGTCCATGGCATCCTCACTAGTCGTCGCGTCAAATTGAAACCCTGCGCTCAGTTCGCCATCGTTGGCGCGTCTTGCCTGCGCGTCGGGATCGTTAGTGCTACTTGCTGATTCGGCGCACGAGCCAGACGAGGTTGCGGTCATCGGGACACCATCACGTACCCAGCGACACCGAACACCACCGACAGCATCGCCAGCATTCCAAGCGTTGCACTCAGCATCGTTGGCTCCTTCTCTCGTGTGCTCACCGGCGTGGTGTTGAGTTTTGCCTCGGCCCTAGCTGAGTGAGAACGTGATTAGTTGATAACGACTACGGTGGCAGCGCGGGCATGGGTGACACCATTGCCTGGTGGGCAATCTTTAAGGCCAGGCGGGGTAATGGCTAAGTCGCCAGAATCTAATGGGTCGGGTCGTCGGTGCCGTGCATGAGTTCGCTCAGCTCGGCGCGGGAATTTATCCCGAGCTTGGCGAACGCATTGTGCAGATGGGCTTTCACCGTGTGAGGCGTGACGTGCAGCCGCTGTGCCACTGACCGGTTGGTCGCACCCTGCGCTATCAGGTTGACCACCTTGAGCTCGGAAT
>NZ_DATNJW010000249.1:0-5861 GCF_035603715.1 Mycobacterium sp.
TGCCTGTCATTGTCGATGGACGGGTGTGGGGCCTGGCCGCCGTCGGGTCGGTGGGACCCGGCGCGATGCCGGCCAACACCGAGGCCCGTATCAGCGGCTTCGCCGAACTTGTTGCGATGGCGCTGGTGGCCGGATATCGCGACGAGCAGAAGCGACAGCTGCTGGCTGAGCCCTCGCGTCGTGCGAATCTCATTGACGCTGTGCTTGAGGGACGCGGGTTCGATGAGCGCGGTCTGCGGGAGGTCGCCGGCTATCTTCGGCTGCCGGTCAATGGTCCTTTTGTGGTCGTCGCCGCCCAAGCTCCTGCGGTGGGCGATGAGCCGCTGCCCGAGATCGAGTCGAAGCTGCGTAGCCTGGACATCTTTTCGGCGTGGCGGCTGCTGCCTGACTCGCAGGTTGGGATCGTGCACGTCAACTCCGACCGGAAACTTGATGTGATTGTTGCCCTGATGTCGCGGATGACGCCTGCGCGGGTGGGGGTCAGTGCGGCCTTCAATGATCTGCGCGATACGCGACAAGCCCTGCATGTGGCACGAATGATGTTGCGGGGCCCGACCGATTCCGCATCCTCGGTCGCTGTGTTCGATGGCTCCATCGTGGCCACCGCTGCGGTGAGTGCGCCGGAGGTGATGGTTAAAACGGTCGGGGCGGCGTTGGACTACTTTGATGACCTTCCCGACGAGGACCGGGAGATGCTGTTCGAGACATTTCGGGTGTGGCAGAACAGCGACGCCTCGGTGAGCGCCGTCGCTGACCGACTGTATTGCCATCCCAACACCGTGCGTCACCGTCTGCGCCGGATCGAGAAAGGGACCGGGCGATCTCTCGCCCGGCCAAGGGATGTCGCCGAATTATGTTTAGCGTTCGAGGTACATCGCCGGCTCATGTAACCATGCTCTCAGCCATACCGTTGCCCGGGCCATCGCCGTCGGGGCCTGTCCAGAAGGGCAGCTCGCAAGGTAGAGGTTATCTGCCGCGCCTCTTGAACCGGTATTCCTTTGTGCTGAGGCCATTGTCCACCGATGCTGCTTCGATCTGGCCGGGTTCGTCCAGCTGCGCCAGATGGCGCCATGAGCGAATAGCGTGGCGGGTGACTTCCACGATCCGGGCAGCTCCGTTGTCCTCGGTCGCCAATTCGTGGGCGCGCAGGGCGTTACCGGCTATGGCATCCAAAATCTCGCAGTGTTCGGTATCCACAAGTGCGGTCGATTGATATGCGGCCCGCACGGCATACAGTCCGGCGCCGGCTAACGTCGCGCAAGCGGCGCGGGCAGCGGAGTCGGCGCTATACCAGGCGGGGATAGCTGGCATGGCACCGGAGGCGAGCGCGCGGTGTAGGTCGGCGATATCGAAGATCGCTTCGGCCGCGTCGTCGTCGGCGTATTGAACGACTCCCCAGGCCGGGCTGGTCAGTAGTTCGGCCACCCAGGCGTGACTGACGTTGTCGGGAACCTCAGCGGTTCCCACCGTCTGCCAACCCAATTCGAGTGCAAGAAAGCTGTTTTCAGGGGACAAGTAGCCGTCAGGCCCGGCTAGCAGATCGTTGCACAGCTGAACAAAGGCGGCCAACGGGCGGGCCGAAGTCGCCGGAAAGTCGGTGATCTGCGTGTCACCGCCAATGTAGGAAATGGCGTTCATGGCACACCCCCTGCCCGACCCTGGCTGGTGGGATCCTTTGGCCAACCTCAATGGTTGGGGGATGCGATCGATGTTCATTTCAGTTGCCTCCCATTATCGTGCGGCGGTCGTGTGAGTGGTTTCCGAGTTGTCGCCATGGCAATGTGGTTACTGCCGCGGTTGATTGGGCTAGCCGCTACTAACGCCCGGGAAAAAAGGTAGAGCGACGACCATCCCGGATTCCGCGATCGATCTCTGCCCTCTGCTGAGGGCTGTCGGCTGGATATTGCTCGTGGCAGTTACAGTCGATGCCGCCGAAGGGGTTTGGTTCGGTTCCTGCTGAGCCTGGGTCGGCGATTGCCGACACGACGCTCCCAACCCATAGAACGAGAGCGACAGCAGCACCGACGAGTATTTTCATGACTATTTGTTGATGCCGAGTCGACATGTCATCCGTCCGATGCTGGGAAATGAAGCTGCAGCAGTCCGGATGCGCTCCGGCATAGGGCCACTGACGTTTTGCGCGGCGACGTCGCCTGGATTAATTGTTGCCTTGCGTCCGCTTTTCTGGGTCTGTCTACAGTGACAACGTCGCCGCCGAGATGGTGTGGCTCGCAACAAGCGTGGTGCTTCTCAAGTCGGAATTGTGCGAAACACGGACCGGGACTTCCCGCAAAGTCTGCTCGCTGTTCCCCCGCACATCCTGCACCGCCCGAAATTGTTCCCTGGGATAACGGCATCTCGTGGTCAGATCCGGAACATCAAAGTATGCCAACGACGACGAGCGGAACTGACCTTAGCGACCTTGCATTTGATGCGATTGCCCAGCGAAGCGTGGAAAACCTGATTCCCGCACTTGGTCAACAGATCCGGGTCAGCGTCCGCGCCGGGTCGGGGGTCCCGCTGGTGTTGTGCAATGGCATCGGGGCGAGCTTGGAAGTGCTCGACCCGCTCGTCGATCAGTTGGATCCCGACACAACGGTAGTGCGTTTCGACGTGCCGGGAGTCGGCGGATCCCCAGATTCGATGCTGCCCTATAGCTTTCCGTACCTAGCGGCGGTGCTTGGCCGGCTAATGAGCGCGCTCGGCCTCGGTGGTGAGGGCGTTGACGTGTTGGGGTTGTCGTGGGGGGGTGCCCTGGCGCAGCAGTTCGCCTTCCAGAACCCACGCCGCTGCCGGCGGCTCATCTTGGTGTCGACGGGCGTTGGCATCGGGATGGTGCCGGGTAGACCAGCGGTGCTTGCGAAATTGCTTACCCCGCAGCGATTTATGGATCCCGACTATGCAGCGAGACTCGCCGGTGAACTCTACGGCGGCGGTGCCCGCGCCGACGGCTCGCTGGTCCAGCGCCTATTCGACAACCAACTGATGGCTGCCTCGCCCGTCGGATACGCTCACCAGCTGCTCGCCGCGTCAGTGTGGAGCAGCCTGTTCGCGCTGCCGCTCATTCGGCAACCCACCTTGATCGTCGCCGGCATTGACGATCCCATCATTCCGGTGGCTAACGCCCGAATCATGGACCGACTGCTGCCGCACGCGACGATGCATCTGCACACCGGCGGGCACGTCGACCCAGTCATCAATCCCACCGAATTTGCGCCAGTCATCGAATCTTTCAGGAAAGGCGAGTGCGAGTCTCATCTCGACGCGCGCTCTGCGGCGAGGCGGTTGTCATGCGTGCGATGACGGTTGTGCCGGGTTGCCAGGGTACGGCGGCCGTGGAGACGCTGGACGAGCCGGCAGATGCCCAGGGTGAGTTGTTGGTGTCGGGGCGGCTGGCCGGCGTGTGTGGCACTGACCGCGAGATCGCCGAGGGAGTCTATGGAGAGGCTCCGCCGGGCGCGTCGCGGCTGGTGTTGGGCCACGAGGGGCTCGGTGAGGTGCTCGAAGCGCCGGTCGGGTCGGGATTTGAGCGCGGCGATCTGGTTGTCGGGATCGTGCGCCGGCCTGACCCGGTCCCGTGCCCAGCCTGTGCAGCGGGGCAATGGGATATGTGCCGCAACGGTCGGTTCATCGAGCGTGGAATCGTCCGCGGCCACGGGTATGGCAGCGAGCGCTGGCGAGTAGAGCCGCGGTTTGCGGTGTCGCTGCCGCGTGAGCTCGGGGACCTGGGTGTGCTGTTGGAGCCGGCCTCGGTACTGGCCAAGGCGTGGGATCAGATCGAGCAGATCTCGAATCGCGCCTTCTTTCTTGGTGGCCGAGGTCTGGTGTGCGGAGCGGGACCGATCGGGTTATTGGCTTGTCTTTTGGGTGTCCAGCGCGGCTATGAGATGCATGTGGTGGACCTGGCAACCGGGGGACTCAAGCGCGACCTGGTCGAAGGACTGGGCGCCCATTACCACGCCGGGGACGCGGCCCTGGTGGATGTCGATGCCGACGTGGTTATCGAGTGCACGGGGCTGGGCGCGGTGGGCCGGGCGGCCGCCCGCCGGCTGGTCAACGGGGGGATCATGTGCCTGACCGGGATCATGAACGTCGACCCGACGCCCGATGTCGACACCACCGTCATGAACCGTGCGATGGTGCTGCGAAACGTAGTGATGTTCGGGACTGTCAACGCCGGGCGGCGGCACTGGGATCAAGCGGTCGCGGCGCTGGCGGCGGCCGATCCGACGTGGTTGTCGGCGATGATCACCCGTAGGGTGCCGCTTGAGCGATGGGCCGAAGCGTTGAAGCGAGACCCTGATGACGTCAAGGTCGTCGTGGACCTGCGCGCATGAGCGCCCCCGTGGTCAGTGTGTGGTCGCCTGAGCCTGGTTTGCTCAGCGAGGGGCCTCGCTGGCATGAGCAACGCCAACAGCTTTTGTGGGTCGATATTCTCGGCCGCCGGATACACCGTGCCACCCTGACGCATGACGGCCAACCCGGCCGGATCGAGACGGTCGAGCTGGACCGCGACGTAGGCGTGATGGCCCCGGCCGCCGCAGGGGGATACGTTGCGGCCGCGGCGGTGTCATTTTTGTTGGTCGACGAGCGTGGCACCGTCACGGAGCTGGCGGCCCTGACCGACGCCCCCAGCGGCGTGCGCTTCAACGACGGGGCCTGCGACGCGCGCGGCCGGTTCTGGGTCGGGACCATGGCCTACGACAAGTCGCCGGGCGTCGGGGCGCTTTACCGGCTCGAGCTGGACGGAAGCATCAGCACCGTGCTGACCGGATTGACGATTCCCAATGGGATCGGCTGGAGCCCCGACGGCGCCGTGATGTATCTCAACGACAGTGGCGCCGGCTGTCTGTACGAGTTTGACGTCGACCTTTCCACCGGTGAGCCGCGAAACCGACGCACGCTGGTGGCGTTCGGTCAGCCCGGCCCCGCGCCCGACGGTCTCACGATCGACGACCGCGGGGATATCTGGGTGGCGGTGTACGGCGGCTGGGCGGTGCACCGCTACTCGCCCGACGGAAAATTCCTTGGCGCGGTTGAACTTCCGGTCGCTCAGGCCACATCGTGCGCATTCGGCGAAGCCGACCGCGGCACCTTGTTTGTCACAACCGGCCGCGAGCAGTTGGACGCTCAGGCGGTTGCGCGCCAGCCCGATGCAGGACGCGTGTTCCGCGTCACGGGCCTCGGCACGCACGGCCCGGGCTGCAACCCCTACCGAGGGTCGCTTGCCGGACTGGCCGCCGAGTGGTCGTCGGGCGGGGAGTCGCGATGACAAATGTGAGCGTGTTTCTAGCCGAATCGGCCGGGGTTGACGCCGATGCGGTCGCGCTGCGCTGCGGGGTGGAGACAGCGACATATTCCGAATTGGCAAGCACCGCAGCGCGGTTAGCCGACTGCCTCATCGACGGGGGCGTGCGGCCCGGCGATCGGGTCGCGATCATGCTGCCCAATGGCCCTGCGTATGTTGCTGTGCTGTACGGCATTTGGTACGCGGGTGGGGTCGCGGTTCCGATCAGCCCGTCGCAGAATGCTCGCGCGGTGGAATACGTGCTCACCATCTCTAACTCGAGGGTGTTGTTGTTCGCATCGCGACGTGCGGTTGCGACCAGCGTCGCAGCCGTGACAGCGGGCACGCAGCCGATCGGTCTCGGCAAGCACGGCATCCGGCGCCTGATCGCGGGCTTCCGGGGCCGCGCCGAACCGGTGAGTCGCGCCGCCGCCGACGCCGCCGTCGTCCTGCACACCACCGGGACGTCCTCTGTTCCCTGGTGGTCCGAGCTCACCCACGGCGATCTCGTCGGCAACCAGACGGTCATCGCGCGCAAGCCGCTCAATCTCGAGCCGGCCGACGTCGTGCTGGG
>NZ_DATNJW010000250.1:0-3693 GCF_035603715.1 Mycobacterium sp.
GCGGTCATCACGCCGATCTCACAGGTGAAATACGGCGACGCCGAATTCACCATCGGCGACGGCGAATCCGGCGAGGTGACGATGGCGCTGCGCGACACCCTCACCGGAATTCAGCGTGGCACCTTCGCCGATACCCACGGCTGGATGTCGCGGCTCGGCTGACGGTTACGTCGTCGACCCCACCGCGATCAACCCGACTAGGGGCGCGCTCTCATCGCGAAGAGGCACAAAACTCGATGAAAGGCGTAATTTGGCCGTTTTGCATCACGTTTGGCCGTAGGCTCAGCGCGCGAATCCCGCCCTTGGGGCGCTGCGACGAACGCGCCGGGAGGTCCGCCGATTACCGCCGGAGGTATGAAAATGGTCAACCCGAATAGCCCGACACCCCTAGGTCCACGTCGTCCCGTGGCGGTGCTCGGCACGTTGTTGCCGCATCTGCATCCTGAGCGCCACCATGTGTATCGCGATGTCACCGCGCTGGCGTTGTTGGCAGCGTTGATCGCAGCCGCGTTCGGATCGCTGCCGGTGGCATTGGTGTTGACGGCAGTGGCGTTGCCGGCGACGGTGCTGGTCTACATTCACGATCACCGGTTGTGGCACGACGAGCCGATCACGGTGATCGTTGTGGCGTTTGGGCTTTCGCTGCTACTCGGTGTTGCGGTCGGAATGTTGGAAACTCATTTCATCCATATCGTGGCGTCGGGATCCATCCGCTATCAGCTACCGCCGATCCCGCGCATCCTCAAATTGGGTGTGCTGATTCCGGTGGCGGCGTTTGTGGCGGTCGTGATTTCCCCGCTGGTGGTCAGCGCCCGCCCGTCGTTCCGGCATCCGCTAGATGTGGTGGTAGCTGGTTCGCTCAGCGGTGCAGCACTCTCGTTGGGGCTGACTCTGGCGGTCCAGCATGGAGCATTTACTCACCTGCAGGTGACTGCAGGCGACCCGGCGCACGTGGCGTTTATCGCGTTGACGTTGGGCTTTTTGCAGCCGATTGTGCTGGCGACGGCGGCTACGGTAGGTGTGCTGGGCTTGCGTCGGTTGGGTGTGAGCCCAGTGGTCGGGGTGATCGAGGGGTTGGCACTGGTGGTGGCTTACGAGTTGGCGACCACTGTGTTGCAACCGTATGGGACGCGCGGGATTGTCTTGACCGCGCTGGCGGCGTTCTTGCTGGCGGCGGCGGGATTGGTTGCGGCTCGTAATGCGTTGCATGCGGCGCTGCTTGCCGACACGGGCGCGAATGCGCAGGATACGGAAGCCCCTGAGGTGGAACATCGGTTACATGCCGGCCTGGTCACCGCGATCGTTGCGGCGGTGGTGGTGATCGCTGCGGTCGTCAGTGTGGCGGTGGCCCTGAGTGGCCCCTCCACGCGCCCCGCGCCGCCGGGAGAGGGCGGCATCGGACGGATCGCGCCGCACTCTGCCGCGGCGGCCCGGTCCATCCGCCCCCGGGGTGGCAAATTCGCTCAGAGCCCTTGGGGCAGAGTAGCTTTAGCGTCGACCACGAGATCGCTGGCGGCTGGTGCGGCCGCCACCATCAACTTGACGCACGGAATCATCATGACGGTGGCACCCGGCTGGACAGTCACCCATCAAGGCGATCAGTCCGCCGATCTCTTCAATAGCGACCAGAGCGCGGCCGTATTCGTTGTCGTGGGTGGCGTGGACGCGTCGGACATCGAGCAAGAATCGACCTCACTGATCGACCAGAATATTCAGATCTCCGGAATGACCAACGTTCAGCGGCGCCCCGCGCAGACCCAGACGTTGCAGGGCAAGAACTTTCAACAAATGCTCGAGGTCGACTACGCCGCCAGCATTCAAACCGCTCAGGGCACAGATCGGATTTACGGCGGATGGGTGACGCTGTACAACCCCACAAGCGGCGGGTCGGGCTTCTTCAACCTCTACGCCGAGAGTTATGAGATGTTTAAAGCGGCGCTGCCGGACGCGGCGAGCATGATGGTCTCGATGGAGTAGCGGCCCGGCTGAGCGGTCAGAACCGGATCAGCGCGGCCAGCACGACGGCGGTGACCGTCGTGGTCAATTCGATTGCGGCGCCGAGCACGTCGCCGTTGACGCCGCCGAATCGACGCACACAGTGCCGGACCAGCAGCGCGGCGCAGGTGAGCGAGACCACGACCGCCACCGGACCCTGCCACGGGTGCCGGCCCGCCGCGGACGACGCGGCGAGCAGTACGACGACCCAGGCCGCGACCACCGGCGCCGGTTGGGTGCCGACGACCAGAGCGCCCAACCTGCTCCCAGGAGCGGCAGGCACCGTCCGGCGGCAGGCCAGCACCGCTGCTACCCGGCCCGCGCACGCGGCGACCACGATCCCGGCGGCGCACAGCGCCGAAAACGCCAGTCCCTGAAGAACGATCACCAATACGACGGTCGCCACGCCGAACGCTCCGGTCGACCCATCGCGCATCACCTGCAGTGCGCGTTCGGGCGGCCCGTAGCAGCCCAGGCCGTCGGCGGTATCGGCCACACCGTCGATGTGCAGGCCGCGGGTGGCCGCCAGCAGTGCGGCCACCGCGAGCAGACCGGCCAACGCGTTCCCCGGGCCGAACGCCAACCCGGCGGCCCACGTTACCGCCGCACCCAGCGCGCCCAGTACCGCGCCGACCACCGGCAGCGCGGTCATCGCACCGCGGCCCAACGGCCGGTCCGATCTGCCGGGCACCGGGACAACGGTTTCAAACGCGAAAGCGGTTGCCAACGAGCCGATCACGATGCGGGCGAGCGGTCAGTGACGTTGGCTTCGGCGAAGGTCGCCATCGACGAGAGTGCGGCCACCGCGGCGCGCAGCACCGGCAGAGCCACCGCCGCGCCGGTACCCTCGCCGAGCCGCATCTTCAGGTCGAGGATCGGATCGAGCCCGAGCTGAGCCAGGGCGAGCGCATGCGCGGGTTCGGTCGAGAGGTGGCCGGCCTGCCACCACAGCCGGGCGCCGGGTGCCAGTTGCTCGGCGATCAACGCCGCGGCGGTTACCACCATGCCGTCCAGCAGCACCGGCGTGCGCCGGACCGCGGCCTGCGCGCAGAAGCCGGCCAGCCCCGCCAAATCGGCTCCGCCGCAACATTGCAGGGTTGCGATCGGCGCGGCAACCACGGGCTGAGCGCGGAACAACGCATCGCGCACCGCCGCGGTCTTGCGCGCCCATCCGGCGTCGCTTATCCCGGTTCCGTAGCCAACCGCCGCGACCGGCTCGACGCCCGTCACCGCGGCAACCAGAACTGTTGCCGCGGTGGTGTTTCCGATGCCCATGTCACCCGCGATCAGCAGGTCGGCACCCCCGTCGACCTCCTGGTCGGCAATGTGGCGGCCGGCGTCGATCGCCTCGAGTGTTTCCTGCTCAGTGAGCGCATCCTCGACAGCGATGTCTCCGCTGCTGCGTCGCACCTTGTGGGCGCCGATCTGCGGGGACAGCGGGTCGGTGTCCACGGCGAGGTCGACGACGCGCACCGTCGCTCCGGCGATGTCGGCGAGCGCGTTGATCGCCGCACCGCCGGCGGCGATGTTCGCCACCATCTGCCCGGTGACCTCTTGCGGGTAGGCCGATACCCCCGACCGGGCCACGCCGTGGTCCCCGGCAAACACCACGATCCGGGCACGTTCGAATTGTGTTGGCGGGCAACGCCCCTGGCAGGAGGCAACCCAGACGGACAGATCTTCGAGGCGGCCCAGGGC
>NZ_DATNJW010000251.1:0-16654 GCF_035603715.1 Mycobacterium sp.
GCTGACGTTCTCCCCGGACATCTTGCTGACCGACGGCGAGGCGCAACTGCTGGCCGACACCCCGGCACTCGGCAAGACCGGACCCGTCGAAGGCTGGATGCCGTTCGGCCGGGTGTTCGAGACGCTGGCCTGGGGACGACGGCACGTGGTGATGGGCGCCAATCAGGTTGATCGCCATGGCAATCAGAACATCTCCGCGTTCGGGCCGCTGCAGCAGCCGAAGCGACAGATGTTCGGTGTCCGCGGCGCACCGGGTAACGCCATCAACCATGCGACGAGCTACTGGGTGGGTAACCACTCCAAGCGGGTGTTCTGTGAAACCGTCGACGTGGTCTGCGGGGTCGGGTGGGACAACGTGGACATCGACAATCCGGCGTTCCGGTTCGCCAACACGTATCGGGTGGTCTCCAACCTCGGCGTGTTCGACTTCGGTGGGCCGGAGCGCACGATGCGGGCGCTGTCGCTGCACCCCGGCGTCGCGGCCGACGAGGTTCGCGAGAACACCTCGTTCGAAATACACGGTCTTGACGGGGCGGACGAGTCACGGCTGCCGACCGACGATGAGTTGGGGCTGATACGCGAGGTCATCGACCCTAAAGCATTGCGAGACCGAGAGATACGTTGATGAAACTGCGCACGCCTCTGACCGAGCTGATCGGTATCGAGCACCCGGTGGTGCAAACCGGGATGGGCTGGGTGGCCGGCGCGCGTCTGGTGGCGGCGACTTCCAACGCGGGCGGACTGGGCATTCTGGCCTCGGCCACCATGACGCTCGACGAGCTGGCCGTCGCGATCGGGAAGGTCAAAGCGGCCACCGACAAACCGTTCGGTGTCAACATTCGCGCCGACGCCGGTGATGCCGGCAACCGGGTGGACCTGATGATCCGCGAGGGCGTCAAGGTCGCATCGTTCGCATTGGCACCCAAGCAGGAGTTGATCAGCAAGCTCAAAGACGCCGGCTCAGTGGTTATTCCGTCGGTGGGCCTGGCCAAGCACGCCCGCAAGGTGGCCTCCTGGGGTGCCGACGCGGTGATCGTCCAGGGCGGCGAAGGGGGCGGGCACACCGGGCCGATCGCCACGACGCTGCTGCTGCCCTCGGTTCTCGATGCCGTCAGCATTCCGGTGATCGCCGCGGGTGGCTTCTTCGATGGCCGCGGGCTCGCGGCGGCGTTGTCGTACGGCGCCGCCGGCGTGGCGATGGGCACCCGCTTCTTGCTTACCTCGGATTCCACCGTGCCCGACGCGGTCAAGCAGCGTTATCTGCAGTCCGCACTCGACGGCACCGTCGTCACCACGCGGGTCGACGGCATGCCGCACCGCGTGCTGCGCACCGGCCTCGTCGAGAAGCTGGAAAGCGGCTCTCGAGCACGCGGTTTCACCGCTGCCATCGGCAACGCCGCGAAGTTCAAGAAGATGTCGCAGATGACGTGGGCCTCGATGATTCGCGACGGCCTGGCGATGCGGCACGGCAAGGACCTGTCCTGGTCGCAGGTGGTGATGGCGGCCAACACGCCGATGTTGCTCAAAGCCGGCCTGGTTGAGGGCAACACCGACGCCGGGGTGCTGGCGTCCGGCCAAGTGGCCGGCATCGTCGAGGACCTGCCGTCCTGTGCCGAGCTGATCGATGCGATCGTCACCGATGCCGTCAAGCATCTGCAGTCGGCGGCCGCCTTCGTGCAGTGACCTCAGGACTCCACGACGAGCAGGGTGTGCCCGGTCGGGTCACGAAACCAGAACATCGGTGGAACCGGCTCGCCCGCTCGTGCCACCTGCGCATCGACGTCGACGCCGAGTTCCTTCATCTTCGCGTGCGTCGCGTCGATATCGTTGGTGGTCAGCGTGATACCGGTGTTGGTCGGCTGCACCGGCCCGTAGTCCGGCGGAGGTGGAGCAAGGGCGATTCCGGTCGTGCCCTCGGGTGGGTAGACCTCGATCCAGCGGTAGCCGCCGCCGAACGGCTGGTCCGTTCTCTTCTCGAACCCGAGTGACTCGTAGAACGCAACCGCCTTGTCCTGCTCGACCGTCGGTACGCACACCAGGCTGATAGTCGTCAGGCCAGTCGTCGTGATGGTCATTTTGCTCCTCCAGGTTGGTTGGTGTCTGCCATGCCAGCACCGTATGTGCGGGCGATGTCTTGCGATCCGGCCCAGCGGCTGTAGGTGGGTGACTGCGGCCAGCCCCCTGGAGAGTCCTGCCACTCCTCCTGACGGCCGTACGGCAGTAGATCGATCAACGCGAACGAGTGACTCAGCTGCTCGGTTCCGCGACCATCGGTGTGCCAGGTCCGGTAGACCTGATTCCCATCGCGCAGAAAGACATTCACCGCGAATCCGCCGCCGGGTGGGGCGCCGACATCGGCGCCGAACGAGCTGTTCGCGGTGGAGTACCAGGTCATCTTGTTGCCCACTCGTCGCTTGTAGGCGAGTGCCTCGTCGATGGGTCCTTGAGTAACGATCACGAACCGGGCGTCGTAGTTGTCCAGGAACTCCAGCCGGGTGAACTGTGAGGTGAAGCCGGTGCAACCCGGGCACTGCCACTCTTCATCGGGAAACCACATGTGGCTGTACACGATCAGCTGCGATTTGCCGTCGAAAATCTCGGCCAGCCGCACGGGTCCGTTCTCGCCTTCCAGGACGTAGTCCGGCATCGCCACCATCGGCAGCCGTCGTCGCTGCGCCGCGATGGCGTCAAGCTCACGGGTGGCGGCTTTTTCGCGGACACGCAGCGCTTCCAGTTCGCGCTGCCAGACTTGCTCGTCCACCACGGGCGGCAATCCTGCGGTTGTCACAACAATCCCCTCCGATACCGATGTTTACGCCGTCAACATGCTAATGTTCACACCGTACACTTCGGCTTCGAGGAGGGTCAAGAGTTGGCTACCTTGAAGACCGGTTACCACCACGGGGACCTGCGCACAGCATTGATCGACGCCGGCCTGGCCCTCACCCGGACCGGCGGGCCGGAAGCCCTCACCATCCGGCAAGCGACTCGGCAATCGGGGGTTTCACCCAACGCCGCCTATCGCCACTTCGCCGATCGTGAAGCCCTGCTAGGCGCGGTTGCCAGCGCAATCCAACATCGGATGGTGGCGCGGATGCAGAGCTCGTCGCGCCGGCGCGGCGCGGCGGATCAACTCCGCGCGGTCGGGATGGGTTACATCAAATTCGCGCTCGATGAGCCGGGGTGGTTCGCGGTGGCCTTTTTTGGGGCGGTCAACCCTGATGAAACTGCCGGTGCTCCACCGTATCTGGCGTTGGTCGATGCGCTGGACGCGATGGTGGCCGCGGGGGCACTTGCCCCCGAACGACGCGATGGCGCCGAATGGCCGTGCTGGTCTGCGGTGCACGGGTTCGCCGAACTTGCCCTGCGCGGTCCGTTGCGTCATGTGCCCCGCCGGCAAGTGGAGTTGCTTGCGGCCCGCACGGTCGACGACATCATTGCCGGGGTTACGCGGCCAGCGTGAAGCCAGTGCGAAAGGCGGCGTGAACGGGTTAGCTAAGCGGTAGCGTCAGTCGTTGGGTTGGGACAGGAGGCATCCATGAAGCGCTGCGTCGTCGGAGGCCTGGCTGCCCTGCTGATGGCCGGGGCGCTGATCGACGCAGCGCCGCCGGCCCGTGCCGGGTGCATCTACGGCGGGCCAGTGCTCAGCAAGTGCGATGGGCCGGTCCAGCCTGACGGCACCTGGCAGCGTTGTGTAGCAACTACTCACCTGTCTTACCAAGGCGCCAGCTCCTTCCTCATACCCGAAAAGAGCTGCGACTCCATGGGGCCCGATCTACATCCCGGCGGTTTCGGTTTCGCCGATCCACCGACGCACATCGACTGAGAATCTGACGACCAGACACGCCGCCGAAGCGTCGTCCACTTCACACTGGACCTCACGCGGCCATCCGGCGGCCTCGCATCGCTGCCTCCACACGAGCAATCAGGGTCCCCTGCCGATACCTGAGCAGCTCACTGGTCACCCGAACAATCACCCAGCCGAGGTCGTGTAGCGCGCTGTAGCGGTCTATGTCACGACCGCGCTGCTCGGCATTCGTCCAATGTTGAGGACCGTCGTACTCGATACCGACGCGCAGGTCTTCATAGCCCATGTCGATGCGCGCAACGAATTCGCCATACTCGTCGCGCACGACGATCTGCGTCTGCGGCTTGGGCAGTCCCGCCGCGATCAACGCCAGGCGGGTCCGTGTTTCCTGCGGAGACTCCGCGCCGCCGTCGACCAGTGGCAGAATTCGCCACAGCCGCGCGAGGCCGCGTACGCCGGGGTGTGCGGCGATCACCGCCTTGACGTCGGCGGCCGTGGCACCTGTCGCATTGGCCAACGCGTCGAGCAACTGCACCGTCGCCAGTTGAGGGCTCGCTCGTCGGCCGATGTCGAATGCCGTTCGCGCCGGGCACGTTACGGCGATACCGCCGGCATTGGACACTTCGTCGGCCAGCAACGTCTCGCTGCGTACCTTGATGCCGGCCGGTGGATGGCGATTGTCGTGGATCAACTCGGCGTCGACGGTTGGGTCCACCCACTTGGCGCCGAGCAGCGCAGCGGCCGACGTTCCTGCGACGACCGCCCTCCGCCGGGACCACAGCCAAGCCGCTTCCGCGCGCTGAGCAGCTGTCAATGTGATGCCCCACGGTGCGTAGACACCCGGATAGACGGGTTCGTACACCGAGCGCATCGCCCGCTCCGGCAGCGCCTTGGCGGCCAGCACTTCCGGGCCGAGAAACGGCCAACTTAGTTCCGTCACACGGAAATGCTGTCAGCGGGCACCGACAACCCAACGACTGTGAATCCTGCGACGCAACACCCCGCGAGGGCGTCGCGAGATTCACGCTCGCGCGTGGGACTACAGCCGCTCGATGATCGTGACGTTGGCGGTGCCGCCGCCTTCGCACATGGTCTGCAGGCCGTAACGACCGCCGGTGCGCTCCAGTTCGTTGAGCATGCTGGTGAAAAGCTTTGCACCGGTTGCGCCTAGCGGGTGGCCCAGTGCGATCGCACCCCCGTTGGGGTTGACCTTCTCCGGGTCGGCCTTGATCTCCTTGAGCCAGGCCAGCACGACCGGCGCAAACGCCTCGTTGATCTCGACGGTGTCGATGTCGTCGATGGACAGGCCGGTCTTCTCGAGCGCATAGCGGGTGGCCGGGATCGGGCCGGTAAGCATGAATACCGGGTCGGCGGCGCGGGCGCTGATGTGATGGATACGCGCCCGCGGTGTGAGCTTGTGGTCCTTGACCGCCTGCTCGGAAGCCAACAGCACCGCGCTGGCACCGTCGGAAATCTGACTGGCCATCGCGGCGGTCAGGCGGCCTCCTTCGACCAACGGCTTCAGGCCGGCCATCTTTTCCAGCGACGACTCGCGTGGACCCTCATCGACGCGAAACGCACCGTGTTCGGTTTCCACGGCGATGATCTCGTTGTCGAAGTGGCCGCCGCGGATCGCACCAAAGGCGCGCTCGTGGCTGGTCAAGGCGTACTGCTCCATCTCCTCGCGAGACAGATTCCACTTTTCGGCGATCAACTCCGAGCCACGGAACTGCGAGATTTCCTGATCGCCGTACCGGTGCAGCCACTGCTTGGATTCATTGGTCGGCGAGGTGAAGCCGAACTGCTCGCCGACGATCATTGCCGACGAGATCGGGATCTGGCTCATGTTCTGCACGCCGCCCGCCACGATCACGTCGGCAGTACCTGCCATGATCGCTTGCGCGCCAAAGGAAATGGCCTGCTGGCTCGATCCACACTGCCGATCGACGGTGACGCCGGGAACCTCTTCGGGATAACCTGCGGCCAGCCAGGAGAGCCGGGCGATGTTGCCGGCCTGCGCTCCGATGGCGTCGACGCAACCGGCGATCACGTCCTCGACAGCGGCGGGGTCGATGTCGACCCGGTCCAGCAGCCCACGCCAGCCGAGCGCGCCCAGATCGACGGGATGCACGCCGGCCAGCGACCCATTGCGCTTACCAACGGCAGTGCGCACAGCGTCAATGACGTAAGCCTCGGGCATTTCAGACTCCTTCTTTGGTGATTCCACCTAGGACGATAGCGAGATACTGCTGACCCACCTGTTGCGCGGTGAGCGGTCCACCGGGCTGATACCAGCGCACCGACACCCAGGTGGTGTCACGGATGAATCGGTAAACCAGGTCGACATCGAGGTCGGGACGCAGATAACCCTCCTCGATGCCCTGGTGCAGCACGTCGACCCACATCTTGCGCTGCTGTTTGTTCAGGTCCTCGAGGTAAGAGAACCGGGGCTGGGGCAGCAACCGTTTGGCCTCGTCCTGATAGATCACGACCTGCGCATGCCGATGCTCGATGGCGTCGAAGGACGCCATGAACAGCCCCTTGAGTCGCTCTAGCGGATTCGAATGCGTGTCAACGATTTCCTGGTAACGAGCGAAGAGCCAGTCCATGAAGTTCCGCAGCACTTCGTCGACCATCTCTTCTTTGGAAGAGAAATGGTGGTACAGGCTCCCGGATAGGATGCCGGCGCTGTCGGCGATATCACGCACGGTGGTTGCGCGTAACCCGCGTTCGGCGAACATCTTCGCGGCGAGTTCCAATAACTCGTCGCGGCGGCTGTTCGGCGGGCTGACTTCGGTCATGGGTGCTGACTCGACACCGAAATCACTTCTCCAGTCAGGTAACTGGAGTATTCACTGGCCAGGAAGGCGATGGTGGCGGCCACTTCCCACGGCTCGGCAGCGCGGCCGAACGCCTCACCGGCCGACAGCTGATCGAGCAGTTCTGTCGAACTCGTCTTGTCGAGGAACTTGTGTCGGGCAATGCTGGGCGACACCGCGTTGATCCGCACCCCGTATTCGACGGCTTCGATTGCGCTGCAACGCGTCAACGCCATCACGCCGGCTTTGGCCGCCGCGTAGTGGGACTGCGAGTGCTGCGCCCGCCAACCCAGCACGCTGGCGTTGTTGACGATGACACCGCCGTGGTCAGCGTCGCGGAAATACCGTAGCGCTGCCCGGGTGGTCCGCAGAACCGACGTCAGGGTGACGTTCAGGACGCGGTCCCACTCGTCGTCGGTCATCTCGACGACCGGAGTCTGACCGCCCAGGCCGGCGTTGTTGACCAGCACGTCGATCCGGCCCAACCGTGCGGTGGTGGACGCGATCAGGGCGTCGACCTGCGCGGTGGACGTGACGTCACAGACCACGCTCTCGACCCGACCCAGTCCCAGCGCGGACAGCTCGTCACGGGTTTCGCTGAGCCGTCGTTCGTGATGATCTGAGACAACGACGTCGGCGCCCTCGGCGAGCGCGCGCCGGGCGGTCGCAGACCCGATTCCGGTGCCGGCCGCGGCCGTGACGATCACGACCTTGCCGTTCAGAAGTCCGTGTCCGGCGACTTCTTTCGGCGCAACGGCGAGCGTCATCGAGCCTCCCTCGGTAGACCGAGCACGCGCTCGGCGATGATGTTGCGCTGTATCTCGTTAGAGCCGCCGTAGATGGTGTCTGCGCGAGTGAACAGGTAGAGCCGCTGCCATTCGTCGAAGTCGCCGCCGGCCAGCACCAGGCCCGCCTTACCCTGCACGTCCATCGCGATCTCACCGAGATCACGATGCCAGTTGGCCCACAACAACTTCGAGACGTTGTCTTGGCCGGGCTGTTCGACGTCCATGGTCGCCAACGCGTAGGAACGCATCGCCCGCAAGCCGGCCCAAGACCGGGTCAGACGTTCGCGAATCAGCGGATCATCCGCGGCGCCAGTACTTTTGGCGAGCTCGACGAGGGCACTCAGCTCGCGGGCGTAGACGATCTGTTGGCCGAGCGTCGACACGCCGCGCTCGAAGGTCAGCGTTCCCATCGCGACCCGCCAGCCGTCGCCGGGTTGACCGACCACGAGATCGGCGTCGGTGCGGGCGTCGTCGAAGAAGACCTCGTTGAACTCGGAGTCACCGGTCAGCTGGACGATCGGGCGGACCTCGACCCCCGGCTGGTCGAGCGGGACGAGCAGATACGACAAGCCGGCGTGACGCTTGGAACCTTTTTCGCTGCGGGCCACCACGAAGCACCATTGCGCCCAGTGCGCCAGCGACGTCCACACCTTCTGGCCGTTGATGACCCACTCATCGTCGTCGAGCACCGCGGTGGTCGACACGTTGGCCAGGTCGCTGCCGGCACCGGGTTCGGAATAGCCCTGCGACCACAGTTCGGTGACGTCGAGAATCCGCGGCAGAAACCGCTGCTGCTGCTCGGGAGTGCCGAAGGCGATCAGCGTCGGGCCCAGCAGTTCTTCGCCGAAGTGATTGACCTTGGCGGGCGCGTTGGCGATCGCGTATTCCTCGTAGAACGCCACCCGATGAGCAACCGACAGACCGCGACCGCCGTGCTCGACCGGCCAGCCCAGACAGGTCAGGCCCGCCTGCGACAGGTGCTGGTTCCAGGCCCGCCGCTCCTCGAACGCCTCGTGCTCGCGACCGGGCCCGCCGAGCCCCTTGAGCGCGGCGAAGTCACCGACCAGGTTCTCGGCCAGCCAATCGCGGACCTCGGACCTGAACTCCTCGACGCCTTGCACCCTTGTAGGCTAACCTACCAAGCACTTGCTTTGTTAGGCCCCGGCGATGACGGGCCGTGCAGCGGCGTAGATCGGCCGGGCAATAAGCACCAAGGAGTTCGATGTCGAGCCATCCGCAGACCATTCCTGCGGCGCTGGACCACATCGCTCGCCAGCTTCCTGACCACAATGCGCTGGTCACACCGGATCGGACCCTCACCTTCGGCGAACTGCGGAACGAAGTGCGGGGCGCGGCGGCCGCGATGATCAGCCTCGGCGTGCAGACCGGTGATCGGGTGGCGATCTGGTCCCCCAACACCTGGCACTGGGTGATTGCCTGCCTGGCCACGCACTACGCCGGCGCCACCGTGGTACCGCTGAACACCCGCTATACCGCGGCCGAAGCCTCCGACATCCTGGCCCGCACCGGCGCGCCGTTGCTGGTGGCAATGGGCGAATTCCTCGGGGCGGACCGAGTCGCCGACCTCGACCGCGCCGCTTTGCCCGATCTGCGGCACATCGTGCGGGTGCCCATCGATGCCGACGACGGCACCTGGGACGAATTTGTGAGCCACGGAGCTGATGACCAGGCCCTCGAGGCGGCTGACGCCCGCGCGGCGGCGGTCCGTCCCGACGATGTCGCCGACGTCTTGTTCACCTCCGGCACCACCGGCCGCAGCAAAGGCGTGCTGTGCGCGCACCGGCAGTCACTGGCCGGTTCGGCGTCGTGGGCCGCCTGCGGCAAGATCACCAGTGACGACCGCTACCTCTGCATCAACCCGTTCTTTCACAACTTCGGCTACAAGGCCGGAATCCTGGCCTGCCTGCAGACCGGCGCCACGCTGATCCCGCAGCTGACCTTCGACGCCGAGCAGGCGTTGCGCGCCGTGGCCGACCACCGGATCACCGTGCTCCCCGGACCGCCGACCATCTACCAAACCCTGCTGGACCATCCCGCCCGTAACCGCTACGACCTGAGCTCGCTGCGGTTCGCGGTGACCGGCGCGGCGACGGTGCCGGTGGTGCTGATCGAGCGGATGCAGGCCGAACTCGACATCGACATCGTGCTGACCGCCTACGGCCTGACCGAGTCCAGCGGGATGGGCACCATGTGCCGCGCCGAAGACGACGCGGTCACGGTGGCCACCACCTGTGGGCGGCCGATCGCGGAATTCGAACTGCGTATCGGCGATCACGGCGAGGTGCTGCTGCGCGGGCCCAATGTGATGCTCGGCTACCTCGACGATCCGGACGCCACCGCGGCGACCGTGGACGCCGACGGCTGGCTGCACACCGGCGACATCGGAAAGCTTGATCCCGCAGGCAATCTCCAGATCACCGACCGGCTGAAGGATATGTACATCTGCGGCGGCTTCAACGTCTACCCCGCCGAGATCGAGCAAGTGCTGGCCCGGCTGGACGGTGTGCTGGACTGCGCGGTGATCGGCGTGCCCGACGAGCGACTCGGCGAAGTCGGCCGGGCGTTCCTGGTGACACGACCCGACTCCAGGCTCGACGAGAAAGCGGTGATCACTTACACCCGTGAGTACTTGGCGAATTTCAAAGCTCCACGTTCGGTGAGGTTTGTCGACACACTGCCGCGCAACGCCGGCGGCAAAGTGGTCAAACCGCTACTGCGAGAGATGGCGTGATGGATCTGCAATTCGACGACGAGACGCTGACTTTTCAGCACGAAGTGCGCGACTTCCTGTTGTCGCACCGAGACGTGTTTCCGACGCGCTCGTATGACACAGCGGAAGGTTTTGAGCAGCACCGCCGTTGGGACAAGGTGCTTTTCGACGCGGGACTATCGGTGATCACCTGGCCGCAGAAGTACGGGGGCCGCGACGCGACGCTGCTGCAGTGGGTGGTCTACGAGGAGGAGTACTTCCGGGCCGGCGCGCCCGGCCGGGCCAGCGCCAACGGCACCTCGATGCTGGCGCCGACGTTGTTCGCGCACGGCACCGAAGAGCAGTTGGATCGGGTGCTGCCGAAAATGGCCAGCGGCGAAGAGATCTGGGCGCAGGCTTGGTCGGAGCCCGAGTCGGGCAGCGACCTGGCTTCATTGCGCTCGACGGCGACTCGCACCGACGGAGGGTGGCTGCTCAACGGCCAGAAGATCTGGAGCTCACGAGCACCATTCGGCGACAGGGCGTTTGGATTGTTCCGCTCCGATCCCGAAGCACAGCGCCACAGCGGGTTGACGTATTTCATGTTCGACCTGGAGGCAGATGGGATCACCGTGCGGCCGATCGCCCAACTCGGTGGTGATACCGGGTTCGGCGAGATTTTTCTCGACGACGTGTTCGTGCCCGATGCGGACGTGATCGGCCAGCCAAACGACGGCTGGCGGGCGGCGATGAGCACATCGAGCAACGAGCGCGGCATGTCGCTGCGCAGCCCGGCCCGCTTCCTTGCCTCCGCCGAGCGGCTGGCCAAACTATGGAAAGACTACGACGACAGCACCTTTGGCGATCAGGTTGCCGACTCCTGGATCAAGGCGCAGGCCTATCGCCTGCACACCTTCGGCACCGTCACCCGGCTGGCCGGCGGTGGCGAACTGGGCGCGGAGTCCTCGGTTACCAAGGTGTTCTGGTCCGACCTGGACGTGGCGCTGCACCAGACCGCATTGGAGATCCGCGGCGCCGACGGGGAACTGGCCAACACCTGGACGGACGGGTTGCTGTTCGCGTTGGGCGGCCCGATCTATGCGGGCACCAACGAGATTCAGCGCAACATCATCGCTGAGCGGCTGCTGGGACTGCCCCGGGAGAAGTCCAAATGAAATTCGATCTTGACGAACAGCAGCGTGACTTCGCCGCAAGCATCGACGCGGCGCTGGCGGCTGCCGACCTGCCAGGTGCGGTGCGCGCCTGGGCAGCCGGCGACACCGGGCCGGGCCGCAAGGTCTGGGCGCGGTTGGCCGACCTGGGCGTCACCGCGCTGGCGGTGCCGGAGCGGTTCGACGGCATCGACGCGCACCCGGTCGACTTGGTCGTCGCGTTCGAACGGCTGGGCCGTTGGTGCGTACCCGGGCCGGTCACCGAATCCATCGCGGTAGCGCCACTTTTGCTTGCCGAGGATGAACGGTGTGCCGCGCTGGCCACCGGCGAACTGATCGCCACCGTCGCGCTCCGGCCGCACGTGCCCCGGGCTGTGGACGCCGATGCAGCCGGACTCGTGCTAGCGGCCGAAGCCGAAGGGTGGGTCAGCGAAGCGCACGTGGGCGAACGGCGTGAGTCCGTCGATCCCAGCCGCCACCTGTTCGACGCCGACGCGGTATGCGAGGCGTGGCAAGCCGATGTGGCACGCGCGTACGAGTTCGGCGCGCTGGCCACCGCCGCCCAGCTGGTGGGGGCGGGACAGGCTCTGCTGGACGCCGCGGTGGACTACGCGAAGCAGCGCGCCCAGTTTGGCCGGGTCATCGGTTCGTATCAAGCGATCAAACACAAACTGGCCGATGTGCATATCGCGCTCGAGTTGGCCCGTCCGCTGGTGTACGGCGCCGCGCTGTCGCTGGCCGACCGGTCGCCCGACACGGCCCGCGACGTGAGTGCGGCCAAGGCGTCCGCGTCGGATGCCGCATTGTTGGCCGCGCGGTCGGCGCTGCAGACGCACGGCGCCATCGGTTTCACCGCCGAGCACGATCTGTCGCTGTGGCTGCTCAGGGTGCAGGCCCTGCGAGCGGCCTGGGGCGACCCGGCCACGCACCGGCGACGGGTTCTGGAGGCATTGTGAGTGACGAACGGGAACTGCTGCGCGACACCGTCGCGGCGCTGGTGGCCAAGCACGCCGCCCCCGCCGCGGTCCGTGAGGCGATGGACTCCGAACGTGGCTATGACGAATCACTGTGGCGGCTGCTCTGCGAGCAGGTCGGCGCCGGCGCTCTGGTAGTGCCCGAGGAATTCGGCGGCGCCGGCGGCACTCTCGGGGATGCCGCCGTCGTCCTCGAAGAACTCGGCAAGGGCCTGGTGCCCAGCCCGCTGCTCGGCACCACGCTGGCCGAACTGGCCCTGCTGGCCGCAGACCAGCCCGACGCCGACGCGCTGGGTTCGCTGGCCGAGGGTGCTGCGATCGGCACGGTGGTGTTCGACGCCGACTACGTCATCAACGGCGATGTCGCCGACATCGTCATCGCGGCCCACGACGGCAAGCTGAACCGTTGGACAGAATTCAACGTCGAGGCGCTCCCGTCCATGGATCCCACCCGCCGACTGGCCCGGCTCACACCGAACAGCACTTCTCCGCTGGGCACGGATCCCGGTGTGGCCGATGCCGCGGCGATACTGCTGGCCGCCGAACAGATCGGCGCCGCCACTCGCTGCCTGGAACTTACCGTCGACTACACCAAGGAACGTCAGCAGTTCGGCCGGCCGATCGGCAGCTTCCAGGCCCTCAAGCACCGGATGGCCGATCTCTACGTCGCGGTGCAGGCGGCCCGCGCCGTGGTGAACGACGCCGCGGATGCCCCGTCACCGACGTCGGCGGCGCTGGCCCGCTTCGCCGCCACCGAGGCGTTCAGCACGGTGGCTGCCGAAGGCATTCAACTGCACGGCGGTATCGCGATCACCTGGGAACACGACATGCAGCTGTATTTCAAACGCGCGCACGGCAGTTCGCAATTGCTGGGCCCGGCCGGCGAGCACTTGCGCCGGCTGGAATCCGAAGTGTTCTAACGTTGACCGCATGACCGATCACGTCGCACTGCGCGCCGGGATCCCGCCGTTCTACGTGATGGACGTCTGGCTGTCCGCGGCCGAACGCCAGCGCAGCCACGGCGATCTGGTGAACCTGTCGGCAGGCCAGCCCAGCGCCGGGGCTCCCGAGCCGGTACGCGCCGCCGCCGCGTCCGCTTTGCATCTCAACCAGCTGGGCTACACCGTGGCGCTGGGCATTCCGGAGCTGCGGGCCGGAATCGCCGCGTCGTACCTCGACCGGTACGGCCTGCAGGTCGAAATGGACGACGTCGTGGTGACCACAGGATCTTCCGGTGGCTTTCTGCTGGCGTTCCTGTCCTGCTTCGACGTCGGCGACCGGGTGGCGGTCAGTAGCCCCGGCTATCCCTGCTACCGCAACATCCTGACCGCACTCGGGTGTGAGGTCGTGGTGATCGAATGCGGACCGGAGACCCGATTTCAGCCCACCGCGCAGATGCTCGCCGACCTCGACCCGCCCGTGCGGGGTGTTGTCGTCGCCAGCCCGGCCAACCCGACGGGTACCGTCATCCCGCCCGCGGAACTCGCGGCGATCGCCTCCTGGTGTGACGAATCGGGAGCGCGGCTGATCAGCGACGAGGTCTACCACGGGCTGGTCTACGACGGCGCCCCGCAGACCAGCTGCGCCTGGAGCACGTCCCGAAATGCATTCGTGGTCAACAGCTTTTCCAAGTACTTCGCGATGACAGGGTGGCGGCTGGGCTGGTTGCTGGTGCCGACCGCGCTGCGCCGGGCGGTAGACCGACTGACCGGAAACTTCACCATCTGCCCACCCGTGCTGTCGCAGCACGCCGCGGTCGCGGCGTTCACCCCGGAAGCCGTCGACGAAGCTAACGGGCATCTGCACCAATATGCCGTCAATCGCGCGATGCTGCTCGACGGCTTGCGCGGCATCGGTATCGACCGGCTGGCTCCCACCGACGGCGCGTTCTACGTTTACGCCGACGTCTCGGACTTCACCGATGATTCGATGGCTTTCTGCTCAAAGTTGTTGGCCGACACCGGTGTAGCGATTGCGCCCGGTATCGACTTCGATCCCGAGCGTGGCGGCTCCTACGTCCGGCTCTCCTTCGCCGGACCTGCCGGCGATATCGACGAGGCGCTGCGCCGAATGGGCAGCTGGCTGCCGGGCCGTTAGGACGTCAGCTCGTCGATTCGGGCTTCAAGCGCCGAGCGTTCGCCGGTGTCGGCCACGTTGATCCCGAACCGGTCGGTCAGCGTGTCGACCACCGCCGCGGCGTCCGGCAGCACGATCTTCTCGGTCTTGCCGCCGTCGTGGATGGAGAGATGGCGATCCGAGAGGTTGCATCGCCCGTCGGCCGTCACCAGAGAGGCCATCAGGTTGGTTACGAAATGCGATGACGGGTGCGTGGAGACATACCAGCTCCCGACCTTCAAATCGATCGGCGGCGCTGTCCTGGTGGAGAATTCGTACAACGACTGCCACTCGTCGCGGATCAGCGCCTCCAGCACCAGAGCACCCCGGCGATCCTGGAGACGATAGGGCTCATGCGTTGTCTGCTGGACGCTGCCGGTCTCCAACCGAAGGGGCGACGTCGGCGTCTGACCGCCGAAACCCACGTCGACCAGCAACAGTTGCGGCGCCCCGGGGAGGGTTACCGCCAGGAGAGTGTGCGTTTGTGACGGTACCGGGGCGCCAGGTTGCATCGTCCAGACCACCCGGGCCTTGAACCGCCGCACCCCGAAGCCGACTGCTTCCAGCACGTGACCCATCAGGCCGTTGTGCTCGTAGCAATAGCCACCGCGGCGCCGGTGAACCAGCTTGTCGACCAAAGCTTCTGGGCTCAGGTCGTCGACCGGCACCCCCAGCAGCGGGTCAAGGTTCTCGAATGGAATCGTTCGGGTGTGCGCCGTCACCAATTCGTGCAGGACATCGAAGGTTGGGTCGGCCACGCCACGGTACCCGATCCGTTCGAAGTACCCATTGAGATCCAGCGTCATATGCCCCATTGTGACCAGCGACGGCCGGATCACACCACGCGGGCCTCCACCAGGCTCAACGGCGATGCGGTCGGGACCAACCGGGTCATCTGAAATCCAGCTTGGCTGAGTAGGTTTCGGTACTCCGCGGCGGTGCGTTCGCGGGCAGCCAAGTTCAGCAGCATCTCGAGGTCCGCCCATTTCCCCGGGAAGTCCCGATCGTGGTCGGGGATCACCAGTTCCACCAGCAAGATGGTGGCGTGGCGGCCGGCCGCAGCGCGAACATTGCGCAGGATCTGGACGGCCTTGTCGTCGGGCCAGTCGTGCATGATGTTCTTCAGCACATATGCGTCGCCACCGGCCGGAACACTGTCGAAGAACGATCCCGCTTCGATGCGAACACGGTCCGCCACATCTTTCTGGCACAAGATCTTTGGAGCGTCCGCCACGACCGCAGATAAGTCGTACAGCACACCTTGTGAGCGCGGCGTCGCGGCCAGGATGGTAGCCAGCAGCGGTCCGTGCCCGCCGCCGACGTCGACGATCGTGGGGTAGGCACCGAAGTCATAGCCGGCCGCCACCGAAGCATCGGTCAGCTCAGAGATGCTGGCCATGGTTCGGTTGAAGAGATCGGCGTGTAGCGGGTCCTCGGCGAAATAGTCGAAGCTCTCCTTGCCGTGCAACACCGGAACCACGGACCTTCCGGTCCGAATCGAATCCGCCAACATTGTCCAACGTTCGCGTTGCTCGCGCGACCCATAGAACCGGGCAGCCCAGACCATCGACGCCTCCCCGTCCGAACACAGTGTTCGGCCAAGGGAATTCAACTCGAATCGGCCGTCGCGGCGACGATGGAAGACGCCTCTACCGATCAATGCGCGCAGCAGCCGACGCAGTGCGTCCGAATCCGCGCGGACCTTCGCCGACAACTCGTCGATGGTCAACGGCCCATCGGCCAAGGCATCGGCGACACCCAGTTCGGCAGCGACGCTGATCGCCTGCGACACCCAGGTCGCGATGATCATCTCCATCATCGTCGCGGGCGCGGGCATCAACCGCTGGTTGAGTCGATACAACTGATGGCGCACCCACTCCACGACGCGGGCGGCCGCGGCAGGTGGCACTTTCGTGGTCGTCGACATCACCGCACCTCGGCGAGCGACCCGCGGCTGATCTCGGTCGAGATATCGCGATGGCTGACCCAACCGAGGAACCGTGTCAGCGCCCACGTCATCAAGCGGTCCGAGATGAGCGCGGCAGGCCGCAGCGCCGCCTCGCTGCGCGACACCTGCTGCATCGTCACCCAGGACACCGCTTTGACCTTGCGGCGCCGAGTGTTCTCATACCTCCGCAGGGCGCTGCTGACATCGACACCTTCGGGTAGATCTGACAGCGCTTTGCACAGCACCATCGTGTCCAGCAAAGCCTGATTGGTGCCTTGGGCGAGCGTGGGCGGCATCGTGTGCGCGGCATCGCCGAGCAA
>NZ_DATNJW010000252.1:0-2987 GCF_035603715.1 Mycobacterium sp.
GCCATTGCGCCCAGGCGGGGTGGCCGCGCCGTCGTATACCGCCGACCGCCCGTCAACGATCAGCGCTCAACGGGATCGACGAAGACCGGCTGCTCCCCCGACATTCCGGCCACTACGGCCGCGACCTGATTGGGCTTGCCAATCAGCCCTTCTTGCAGCTCGGATTCGCGTTTCAAGGCAGCGGCGGCGTCGTCACTAACCCATGTCTCGTCGTACAGTCGCTTGGCAGCACGGACTGCGTCAGGAGATTTCTGGGCGATCTCGTCCGCCAGTGCCAGCGCCGAAGCCAGCGGGTCGTCACTATTTCGCGTGACCAGCCCGAGTGCCAAAGCCTCGCTGCCAGAAACGATGCGGCCGCTGAACGTCAACTCCTTGGCAACGTCGATGGGTATTAGTCGCGGGAGAGTCTGCGTGATACCCATGTCGGGAACGAGGCCCCACTTGATCTCCATGATGGACAGCTTGGCGTCCGGTGCGGCGATCCGGATGTCGGCACCCAGCGCGATCTGCAGACCGCCGCCGAAGCAATTCCCGTGAATCGCGGCGATCACCGGCGCCGGCACCAAGGACCAGTCGTAGGCCACTCGCTGAGCGAAGTTGGCCAGCCGATCGCTGTCTCGTTCCAGCAGAACCCCGGTTCCACCCTGCCCGGACATGAAGCTAGCGATGTCCAGGCCCGAGCAGAAGCTCTTGCCTTCGCCGTGCAAGACCACCGCACGAACCGACGCGTCATGTGCCAGTTGCCCCGCGGCATCCATCAAGCCCTCGAACATGGCTTGGTCAAGCGCATTGTGCTTATCGGCGCGCACCATCGTCACCGTTGCCACGCCGCCAGCACCTATCTGCACACACACTCTGTCTTCGCTCACATGTGGGAACTTACCGCGACGCCGAATCGCGAACCTTTGCTATGTCACAGCGTTCATACTGTTGCCCTGGCTGTACCCGCTGAACAAAGGCAAATGGAATAGACGACGACGATGACTTCCTTACAGTTAGCTAGCACTGAGACACCCGATTTCGGACAGGGCGAGGTCTATTTCATCGGCAACGCCACTACATTGATCCGCTTCGGCGGGCTGACCATCCTGACCGACCCGGCCTTCCTGCACAAAGGCGAGCACGTTTTTCTGGGTCACGGCATATGGGCCCGGCGAGAGGTCGAGCCGGCCTGCCAGATCGCCGACCTGCCACCGATCGATCTGATCGTCTTGTCGCACTATCACGGCGACCATTTCGATGACGTCGCCGCGCAAGAGCTCGACAAGAATCTGCCGATCGTTTCAACGGCTGACGCGGTCGGCAAGCTCAGCGGTCTCGGCTTCGAGCGCGGATATCCCCTCGAAACCTGGGAATCCCTCGAGGTGAACAAGGGCGAAGCGACGGTGACGATCACCGCGATGCCGGCCAAGCACGCCACTGAAGAAGCGGTCAACGAGCTGCTCATGCCCGTCAATGGGCACCTGCTCGACTTCAGTCGCAACGGCGATCAGCTCTACCGGCTCTACATCACCGGGGACACTATGCTCGTCGATAGTCTCGAGGACATCCCGCGCCGCTACCCCGACATCGACCTCGGCCTGATTCACACGGGCGGCACGACCTTCCTGGTCACCGTTGTCACGATGACGGGCGAACAAGGAGTACGAGCCGTCGAAATCACCAAACCCCGGACCGCCATCCCCATCCATTACAACGACTTCTCGGTGTTCCTCTCGGGACTGGACGACTTCAAGAAGGCAGCCCAAGCCTCAACCACGCGAACGAAATTCGTCTACCTCGCGCACGGCGACACCTACACATTCACCCCCAACGGGATAGCGACAGGAGAAATCTGACATGGGATTGGGGAGGCTCGCTTTGGTCCCGTCCATCTTGGCGCTGGCACTGGTGTTCGCGCCGTCTGCGTCGGCCGATACCTACACAGAGCAGGTGGCGGCCAAGTTTCAGGCCCAAGCACATGTGGTGGCTGACCCCGCGGCGAAACCCCCGTTGGACAACTCCGATGCAATCAACCAGCAGATCCTGACCAGCTCGTGGACGTGGAGTTCCCGCCCGCCGATCTGGGTGGCGGCGGTCGCGCCGGACCAGACCGGTGTGACGACACCGGACGCGATCCACGACATCATCTTGGGCCGCCATCCGGCGTTCAGCGGGGTCATCCTGGTCATCGACTCCAAGGGCTACCACGTGCGCGCCTATGACGTGCCCAGGGCGATCGCCGACAACGTCGACTACATTCTGCGTCAGTCGGCCAGGGATCATCACAATGACCCATATGGTGCAACCAGCGAATTCGTCAACAAGCTGGCCGGCGTGAACGTGGCTGCCGGCGCACCGGCGACGACCTCTCCCACTGCCGATGCGAAGCACACCAGCTGGACGTGGCTGTGGGTAACGCTGATCGTCGTCCTCGCTCTGATCGTTGGTCTGATCTGGTTGCCCGCACGGAATCGTAAGCGCCGCAAGGACGCAGAGGCGCGAGAGCAGATCAAACGGGGCTTGATCGCCGCCGAGTCCGATGTCAGCGATCTCGATAACGCGGTGGTCACTACGAGCGGCCCAGACGTCAGCGCTGAGACGCTAAAGGCCAACTCCAGCCTGAGCGCCGCCCGCAAGGCGTACCAGGCCCATGACTACAGCGCAGCGCGGGCACACCTCGGGGTCGTGCGAGCCGCCGTGGCCAAGGCGAACCGGAAGCTGGGCATCGCTGCCGTGACCTCAGTTCCCGAGGAGGACCGTAAGCAGGCCTCGGTGCAGACGCGGGATCCTGACACCGGTAAGACGGTCACGATCGACAACAACAACTACGCCACCACCCAGCAGCCGGGCTATCCGCACTACTACGGGGGCGGCTACTACAACGGGATGTTCTTCTATCCCGGCTTCTATCCCTATCCATTTTGGGGTCCTGGTTGGGGTTGGCCCCTCGGCGATGTCCTGATGATGAATGCGCTAATGGACGATCATTGGGGTGGCGACTACGA
>NZ_DATNJW010000253.1:0-13727 GCF_035603715.1 Mycobacterium sp.
GGTCTCGCGGCGAGCCGCACGCTCAACCGCTCCAGCGCAGCACGGTGATCTTCCGTGTCGAAGCACTCGCTCTCGGCCCGTGCGCATTCGGCGAGCACCGGCGCCGCCCGCTCGATGTGCGAGTTCAACAAGCGCCGCACCTCCCGAACCGAGTTCTGCGGTAGCGCCGCCAGCCGGTAAGCCAGGTCGAGGGACGCAGCGACCGTTTCTTCGGTGGGAACGACACGGTTGACCAGGCCGAGTCGGTGGGCTTCGGCGCTCGGAATCCGATCGCCCAGCAATAGATGCTCCTTTGCCGCGGAGAGACTGGTCAGCAACGGCCACAACACAATTCCACCCGCGCCGTCGAGCAGGCCGAGCGCGACGCGTGGATCGGACAGGAAAGCGTCCTGTGCCATGACGACCAGGTCGCACAGCAGCGCGACGGTGACACCCGCCCCGATAGCAGCGCCGTTGACCGCCGCGACGCTCGGGAACGGGAGCCGGTTCATCGCCCAGAACAACTCCTGGTGCTTGTCCAGAATCGCGTCGCGAACCCCCTTGTCCGCGGCCATCTCTCGGATCGTCTGGATGTCGCCGCCCGCGCTGAACGATCGACCATCGCCGGTGAGCACCATTGCGCGGACGTCGCCGCCCGCCGAAAGCGCCCGCAGGGTGTGCAGCAATGCAACGGTGACCTCACCGTCCATCGCGTTGGATTTCGTCTGACGGGCAAGCGCGACCACTGCCACGGGCCCATCGCGTGTGACGCGTACGGCGGGTTCGGCAAATACAGCGGAATGCTCGTTCCTGCTCACAGCTCGACCAGCCGTGGGATGGTCCCTGCTGAAACCAGTTGACGGCCAACGGCCCTGCGCAGTTCGGTGGTCGATCCCAAAAGTGAATCCAGGACCAGGGCGCGATTCAGGTAACGGTGGAACGCGTGTTCGGCGGTGAAGCCGATCCCGGCCAGCACCTGTTGACAGTGCGTCGCCGTGATCCGCGCCGCCCGCCCGGCCAACGATTTGGCCAGCATGCCCGCCAGGTATTCGTCATCGGCTTCCCAAGCCAGTTCGAGTGCCGCCGCAGCGGCAGTGCGCGCCACATGGGCCTCCGCGAGCCGATTCCGCACAGCCTGAAAGGACCCGATCGAATGGCCGAACTGCACGCGTTGGCAGGCATGTTCGACCGCCAGATCGATCATCGCGCCGACCGCCCCGACGATGTGGTATCCCAGCGCCCGCCGTCCCGCGGTTGCTGCCGTCCTCCACAGAATGCTTGCCTGCTCACCTTGGGCCACCACCGTCGCGGCGACCCCCGTAGCGCTTAGATCGGTGACCGTGAGTGCTGAATCCAGGCCTACTACAACTCTTCTCGTCAGCTCTGGGGAATCGGCGACACTGACCCACGCGGTATCATGACCGGCCGTCACCGGTGCCAGGAATACCGTGGCCGGCCGCCTGCCGATAACCAGTCCCCGCAGAGTGACGGTGCCGCCATCGAGCGACCCAGAAACCGCCGCGCCGATTCTGGGCAGCACGACACAGTGAGACTCGGTTGCGCCGTTGAACAGTCCGGTCAACGGCTGCAGCAGCACGTCGTGAAGCTCCGCCGACATCGAACCGGTGCGTCCGAGCGCATCGAACAACGCCGAGACCGCCTGGCGAGGCGCCTCGTCGAGCAGCTGGCCGAATCCGAAGTCTGCAAGCGCATTTGACAAAGGCTCGCCGTCGAACTGTTCGGCCAGCCGACGCAGCGTCTGGGCCATCAGATCGCGTTCGGAGGCCTCGATGGTGTTGGCCATCAGGCGCTCCTGGGCAATCCGAGTAAGCGGGTAGCAATGATGTCCTTCTGGATCTCGCTGGTACCCCCGTAGATGGTGGCCGCGCGTGAGTAGGCCCATTCTCGCCGCCAGGCCCGTCCTCGCGGGGTGTCGTCGACTTCGATGACGCCGGAAAGCAATTCGCGCGCTGCGTCGAACACCGCTTGATCAGCAGCGGCGATGAGGACCTTGTCGACGGAGGCCTCAGGGCCCGGTAGATCGCCAACGGCGATCCGGTCTTGAGTGGCCTTCGACTGGGCCCGGAACGCCCACAGCATTTCGTACGCCTCGCCGAGGGTGGTCTGTGACGCCGCATCGTGCGCCGCGCCGAGAAGCATGCCCAGGTGGTGCGCCAGCCATGCGCCGCGTTGCCAGAAGATGGGTCCGCGTTCACACGACAGGATGTACTGAGCAATCTGCCAGCCGCCGTTGATTTCGCCGAGTAGGCGGTGTGCGGGTACCTGGACGTCGATTAACGACGTTGAACAAAACTCGTCGACGTCGGCCATTGTGCGCAATGGGCTGGCGGTGACGCCGGGGGTGTCCATGTCCACCAGAAACGCACTGATGCCGCGGGATCCTGGCTCGCCGGTTCTGGCCAGCACCACGCACCGGGTGGCGTGTTGGGCGAAGCTGGTCCACAGCTTCTCTCCGTTGATCAACCAACCGTCGCCCTGTCGAATTGCGGTTGTCCGCAAGGATCCGAGGTCACTGCCCGCGTCGGGCTCGGAAAACCCCTGACACCAGAATTCATCGCCGCGCAGCAACCGCGGGAAGATCTCTTCGATCAGTTCGGGCCGACCGAACTCGGCGGCCGCCGGTCCCAGGACCTCGTGCATCGACCAGGATGCGGTGTGCACCAAGGCGCGGCCGGTGAGCTCCTCGCCAAGCGCTGCGCGCAGTATCGGCGAGCCGCCGAATCCGCCGAGGCGTGTCGCCCATCCCCAACGCATCCAGCCAGCATCGAAAAGCATCCGCTGGAGGCGGCGCTGATGATCCAGCTGGGCAGCTACGCTGTCGTCCCCCAGTGCGGCGACGAGCTCATCGCCGCGCGTGTCGATCCAGTCCCGCACGCCTGCGCGGAAATCGTGCACCTGCACGGCAGCGCTCCGTTCTCAGGACTTGATGAACCCGGACGCGGCATACGCCTCGATGATCGGGCTCTTGAGTTCGTCGGGGAATGCGGTCTGCGGCGGCCGTGAATGGGGGTAGTCGCCCACCGGCATGCCGAGCAGGCTGGCGCCGAACTTGAAGCCTGCGCCCCAATGCGTGAACACGCCCGGCCGGGCCGGGTGCGACTGGTAACGGCGGCTGGCGGCCTTCATGTCCGCCAGCCCGGTTTCGGCGGCGAACTTTTCGGCGCGTTCGAAGTCGCCTGCGACCAGGAGAGCGCGCCACTTGGAGAACAGCGGCAATCCGGGCTTTTCGTAGAGGTACAGAGCGGACCCGAGTGCCCCAGGATGGGGTATACCCAGCCGGATTCCGGCTTCGTCGTCCGCCTCCCACAACACCATTTCGGGCGCGAGAGCGTGAACCGCCAGGCTGTGCTGAGCGTCGAGAAGCCCGTTCTTCAGCCCGCAGAGCGCAGGAATCTCACGGTACAACTCGACACATTCGCTTGGCGTCAGCACCAGGCCGGTGGAGTGGGAGTTGAAGAATCCCAATGGCATATCGGTCCGATCCGCGACGTAGCGCAGATATTCCAAGACGCCTGGCTTCCCCGAGCACTCGAAGTACGGGGTGAGGATGTAGCAGATGTCGACGCCGAGTTCTTGGGCGTGCAACGTCAGGTCGACACATTGCTTGGCGGTGTCAGTGCTGGACATCACCTGAACGAGGGCCGCCGGCTTCACGCTGCGAGCTTCCTCCACGGCGACCCGCACGACCTCCTTGAGCTCGTCGGTGGTCAGCGACCAGAATTCGGCGATGCCGCCGGTAAGCCAGATGCCGTCTTGGTCGAGGTCGACCAGGCAATGTCGCACCACCGCTCGCAATGCCTCGAAGTCGATGTCGTCACCGTCCTGGCCTGAAAAAGGTGTGTAGAGCGAGCTGCAATTGCCCCATAGGTGCTCGGTCGCCCACTGCTTGGCCTCTTTGCCGCTGACGCGTGTGGGCACAACGGACTCCCTCCGGATGAACGCCCGCACCCTGTCGCGGGCGAGGTGATGACTATCACGTGCGCGTCATGGTAGAACGACATGTGCGTATTACGCAATGTTGTACTGCATCAGCGGTGCAGACGTTGGACGCAATTCGTCATCGCGAAGTTTGAGGAATCGAGGCTTGCAATGTCCGGCAGCTTGGAAGGCAAGGTCGTGGTGGTCTCCGGAGCCTCGATGGGTGTGGGAAGGGCGACTGCTGAGCGCTTCGCACGGGAGGGCGCCACTGTGGTGCTACTTGCGCGTCGCAAGCTGCTGCTCGACGAGATCGCCGACACGCTCGGAGCCAACGCTGTGCCCATCGAGACCGACGTCACCTGCTCCACCCAAGTCTGCGCCGCTTTCGAACAGGTGGCGGCGCAATTCGGACGCGTCGACATCTTGGTTAACTCGGCGGGCGCCAGCCGAATCCGCCTGATCGAGGAGGCCAGCGACGAGGACATCGCCGTCACCGTCCACACCAACCTCATCGCGCCGATGTACACGACCCGTGCGGCGATCCCGCTCCTGCGGGCCGCAGGCGGCGGCGACATCATGAACATCTCCTCGGAAATCACTCTTGATTACCTGCCGATGATGACTCTCTACGCGGCAACCAAGCACGGACTCAATGGCTTCACCCAGGCGATGAATCATGAACTCCGGCGCGACTCGATCCGGGTGACCCTGGTCGTCTTGGGCGCCGTCGGCGATTCCGCGGTCCACGAGAACTTCGGACCGGGCGACCTGGAACGGGCCTGGCCGGTCTGGGAAGCCGACGGGTATCTGACTCGGATGAGTGGAACACAACTCCTCACTTCGGCGCGGGTCGCCGAGGTCTTGTACGAGGTGCTCACCCAGCCACGCGATCTGATGATGGATGTGATCCACGTTCGCCCGGCGAGTAGCTGACCGCGAAATTGCCCCCGCATCAACCGGATTGAGTCCGAGGAGGAGACCGCTGTGATCCAGCCGATGGAAGGCGTGCGTGTGCTGGAGGTGGCTCAGTTCACGTTTGTCCCGGCTGCGGGCGCGGTCCTGGCGGATTGGGGCGCCGACGTGATCAAAGTCGAGCACGCCGAGACGGGCGACGCTCAACGCGGTCTCAGCCGAGTGATGGACATGCCGGTCGGCAGTGGCTCCTTCGCGCCCCTGATGGAGCACCCCAACCGCGGCAAGCGCAGCATCGGCCTCGCGCTCGAGCGGCCAGAGGCGTTGGACGTCCTGCATGAGCTGATCCGAACCAGCGATGTATTCCTGACAAACTTCCTGCCCAGGGCCCGCCGCAGGCTGGGCATCGAGCTCGACGACGTACGCAAGGTCAACGCTGACATCATCTATGTGCGCGGATCGGGGTTCGGCAGCAAGGGTCCCGACAACGAAAAAGGCGGTTATGACAGCACCGCCTTCTGGGCCCGGGGCGGCTCGGCCCTCGGAACAACCCCGACGGAGTTCGATGGCCTGTGCAAGATGCCCGCGGGCGCCTACGGTGATTCGCTCGGCGGGATGACCATCGCCGGAGGCATCGCCGCGGCGCTCCTGGCACGTGAACGGACCGGTGAAACGTCGGTCGTCGACGTCTCGCTGCTCGGCGTCGGCGCCTGGGCGAACGCGCTGTCAATCGGCTTCGCCCTGCTGACCGGCGGGCCGCCAGAGCGCGCCCCGAGCAGGAGTTCGGCACCGACCAATCCGCTCGTCGGCAACTATCGCACCGCCGACAACCGGTGGATCGTGTTGGCAATGCTGCAAGCGAGTCGCTATTGGCCTGAATTCTGCCGACGCGTTGACCGCGAGGATCTCATCACCGACAACCGGTTCGCCACCGCCGACGCGCTCATGGGCAACGCGGGCGAGGCAGCCGACGTCGTACAGAACGTCATAGCCGGGCGGACCCTCGCCGAGTGGACGTCAGCGTTCCGCGGCATGGAAGGGCAATGGGGCGTCGCGCAGGACCCATGGGAGGTGGGGCAAGATCCCGCGCTGCGGGCCAACGGAATGATCGCCGAAATTCTCGACATCGACGGCGCGCGGCGCGAACTCGTTGCCAACCCCGTGCAATTCGACGAGACGCCGGCCAGCCTCAGCCGGGCACCGCAATTCGCCGAACACACCGACGAAATCCTGCGTGAACTCGGAAAATCCGATGACGAGCTGATCGGCCTCAAGATCACCGGTGCCGTGACCTGATTCAGGTCGCCACTGGTTCCGGCGGTCAGTCCTCGCGGCGCAATACCGCGGCCGAACAGAACGCCCACAGATCGTCGACGCTGGTCTGACTACCACCCGTCAGCACCCGGGAGTGTGTGGAGGCCAGCAGGAGTTCCTGAAGCAGCGCGGCTTGGGTGTGCAGTCCGAGATCCTCACGTAGCCGGCCCGAATTAGCCACCCCAGTCAGCAATTCGACGATGAAGGCGTGCAAGGGTTCCACCGCCCCGGCAAGGTCTTTTGGCCGCGTCTCGGCCAGCCGCAGGTGCAGAACACTCAACCCCCGCGCCAGCCGCGCCGGCATCTCGGTGATCTCTGACAAGGCATCCAAAAGAGCCCGAAGCCGCAGCACCGGGTCGTCGATGCCCTCGCACCGCGCCTGCAACATCGGCATCGCGGTCTTGCGCAGGATCGTCTCGTACACGGCGAGCATCAGGCTGTCTTTGCTGTCGAAGAAGGTATAGAACGTGCGCTGGGACTGGCTGGAGCGGTCCACCACGTCCTGGATGGAGAAGTCACCCTCGTCACGTTCGGATAGCAGTTCAATGGCAGCGTCAACAAACCGGTCGCTACGCTTACGCGCCCGGTCGATCGCATTGCGTAGCGACCGATCGACACTGTCGCGCTGCCAGCTCGGAACGTATTCCTCAGCCGGCTCTACAACGGCCGGCTTGCGCTCAGCTGTCTTCTGCCGCGGCATGGCTCCCCGCTCTCTCACTGTCGACTTCAGCCAGGAAGGCACTGATGACCTCTGCAAACCTATCCCGGCACTTGTGGTGCACCGCGTGTCCTGCGCCGTCGAGTTCTACATACCGCGCCAAATGGTTGGCATCTGCGAACCGCTTACCCTGAGCCCGCCGTGTCGACTCGTCGTCGGTGCCGGCCACCAGCAACACGGGACACCCGACACGGCCCAGTGTTTCCGTTGAGAACTCGGATCGCCCGACACTGTCCACATGCATCACGGTCACAAGCCGGCGCCAGTGCTCAGGTCCATGGTGGGTCTCGTGCAGACGCCGCAAGGCGAATGGCCAGGTGCGGTAGAGGTGCTCGAGGCGCGGAGCCTTGTAGTCGCTGGGGCGGCCTGTGCCCGGACTCACCATGACAAGCGATTTTGCGGTGCCGGGCGCTGAGAGTTCAAGCATGAGCGCGATCTCGGAACCGTAGGAAAACCCAACGACATGGGGGTGATCGAGGCCCAGGTGCTCAATGAGATGGCGCAGGTCCGCACAGATGGCCTGGCCCATATCCGATGAATCGCCCAGTTCTGATCGCCCGTGTCCCCGCAAATCAGGCAGGACGCATTGATAATCCGACGCCAGCCCGGCCGCGAGCCGACCCCACTCGAACTCCCCCGTCGCCGTGGTGCCGTGAACGAACAGGATGGGTTGACCGTCGCCCACGATGGAGTACCCCAACGTCACCCCATCGCGCTCGTAGGAGCGCACGCGGCTTGCACCGGCTAGATCAGTCATCACTTCCTTCGCGCCCATGTCGTTCTCTTTCTGAAGGCGAAAGTCGGACCTTCAACACGCTGCTTCAGATACCCCATCTCCGCAACGAATGTTGAGGTCTCTCTAGCCGATTATCACGTTCTACTATGACGATAGTAGGCCGTGCTATCGCTGAGGTTAGCACGCTAACGTGGTGCGGGCGTCGCTGTGACCATTGCCAACGACTCTGACGAGGGTGCGCCGACCTCATTTTGTAAGCTCGGCTAAGTTCTCGTATAAGCTCGGTATCAAGCGCATTGCACCGCGAGCAGCGAGGGGACTCCAATGGCCAGAACTGACGACGACACGTGGGACATCAACGAGAGCGTCGGTGCCACCGCGCTCGGCGTTGCCGGTGGGCGGGCGAAAGAGACCCAGAGCGCCGATCCGCTGATCAGCGATCCCTACGCGAGACTGTTCCTCGAAGCGGCCGGCGACGGCATCTGGCGGGTCTATCTGGACGATGAACTGCCGGCCCAATTGGCCGATGTCGCTCCACAATTCGAGGACCGGATGCAGGCGATGCTGGGCTACACGGCGTGCCGGACCAAGTTCTTCGACGACTACTTTCTGGCGGCGGCCGGCGACGGCATCCGGCAGGTCGTAATCCTGGCGGCCGGCCTGGACTCACGCGCGTGGCGGCTCGCCTGGCCCGCCGGATGCGTGGTCTACGAGATCGACCAGCCCAAAGTGCTGGAATTCAAGACCGACACAATGGAATCTCATGCGGTCGACCCGATTGCTTCCCACGTCAGCGTCGGCATCGATCTGCGGCTGGACTGGCCAAAAGCCTTGACGGAGGCCGGGTTTGATGCATCAGCTCCAACGGCGTGGTCGGCGGAGGGCCTGTTGCCGTATCTGACAGCCGACGCCCAGGACCTGTTGTTCGAGCGGATCCAGTCGCTCAGCGCCCCAGGGAGCCGTGTCGCGGTCGAAGCATTCACCAACGAGTTCTTCAGCGCAGACAGTTTCGCGCGCCGCGAAGAGCAGACCGAACTATATCGGGACGTCGCAATCAAACTGGGCGGCAAAGACATCACCGAATCCGGCAACCTGCTCTATGAGGGTGATCGCACCGAGGTTGTCGACTGGCTGCGAGCGCACGGATGGTCCGTCACCTCGGCGACAAGCGCAGACGACCTGATGGCCGCCAGCAACCGATCCGCCCCGGCCGGCCTCGATGCCGCAATCCCGGAAAGCGTGTTCATCGAAGCTCGACGCGACTGACCCTAGGTGACCTCGGCAGGCATACCGGCCGCGTGACGAATGAGCGAAAACGCATCCACCATCGCGTCGGTGACCTCGTGGGGGTCGTCGAAGGTCACATCGTCGGCGAGCACCGAGATCTTGAGCTGGTCAACGTAACTCCACACAGTGATGTTGACTCCCACCCCGAACGTCAGTGGCCCGACCGAGTAGATCTCGGTGAGTGGAGCACCCGCGACTTCGCCGAACTGGCGGGGGCCCGGCACGTTGGAGACCGGCACATTAATCAGCTTGTTGCCCGATCTGCTGGTTGCGATGCGGCGAAAACCCCACTCCGTCAGCGTGGGTGGTGCGTAGTTGGACCACCGGCTCACCAGTTCGGACCCGAGTAGCCGGGCGTTCTCCTTGCCGATCGTCGCGCCGGTGTGGGCCACGCGCACCCACTCGAGCGGATCAGCGACCTGTACCGGCAGCGTCACCACGACGGTGCCCAGGGCATTCCCGGATATCCGTTCTGGCGAGGTGTCGATGCTCATCGGCACGCCACACAGCAAGGGCTCGTCGGCGTGACCGTCGTACTCCAGCAGCAGCGCGCGAAGGGCTCCCGTACTGATGGCCAACACCATGTCGTTGATGGTGGCTCCGAGACGCTTGCCGGTGGCTTTGACGTCGGCGAGTGGAAGCGTGGCGCTGGCGAACGTGCGCCCCGGCGACACGACGTGGTTGAGGAAGGTCGCCGGCGGACGGAAGTTCCGCGCGAGGCCGGGGGCAGACCTGGAGTGACGGCGTACCCGATGTATTCCTTTGACGGTGTCTCGCAGCAGGCCGGGCAGTTCTCGCAATTGAACAGCGTGATCGCGCATCGCGGCGCGGATCAGGCGCCCATCGGAGGGGCGGGGGTCGTGCCGGTAGGTGTCTTTGTCTGGCCACGAGGCATCGGGAAAGTCCAGCGCACGCGCCATCAAATTGGCGGACGCGACGCCGTCGGCCAGGGCGTGGTGGACCTTGCCGATGATGGCGAACCGGTTGTCCGCCATCCCCTCGACGAAGTGGAACTCCCACAACGGCTTACTGCGATCCAGTGCTGTACTGGCGATTTCGCCGATCGCCGCATCCAGCTCGCGGTGCCCCCCAGGCGCCCGGATCTGACAGCGCCGGAGGTGGTAGTCAAGGTCGATGTCGCAGTTCTCCAGCCACATCGCGCGATGCAGTCGGCGCGGGATGTCGACTAGCTGATAGCGCAGCGGTTCGAGAAGGTGCAGCTTGCGTGCCAAAGCCTGGCGGTAGTGGTCGTAGCCGAAACCCTCGGAGTCCGACGCGTCGACGATGCCGATCTTCAGGGTGTGCTGGGGAAGGTTGGGGGTCTCGTTGTAGAGCAGGACCGCGTCCCAGCCTCCGAGCCTTTTCACCGCTCCTCCAGACCCTGCATCGGTTTCAGGGTATTCGGGTACCCAACCGCCTGGGCCGATAACATCAAACTGTTTAACGATTTCTGCTGAGGGGACCATATGACCGCATCTGAAGCCGAACGTCGAGTTCCGGTGATCTGCTGACCATGCTGGAGCGTCTGAACAAGATCGCGGGCTTCATCGGCACGATGTCTCGAGCGAGGCTGCTTGCTCCGCTGCGGCCCGACCGGTACGTACGCATGGCAGCGGCGGTGCGGCGCGCAGGGATGAACGCCACTTCGGGGTTCGCGATCGCGGCCCAGCGATGCCCTGACCGGCCCGGGCTGATCGACGAGTTGGGCACCCTGACGTGGCGCGAACTCGATGAGGACGGCGACGCACTGGCCGCTGCGCTGCAGGCGTTGCCCGGCGGTCCGCCGAAGGTCGTCGGCATCATGGCGCGTAACCATCGCGGCTTCGTTGTGCCGTTGGTCGCAGCCAACCGGATCGGTGCCGACGTCCTGCTGTTGAACACGTCCTTCGCCGGGCCCGCTTTGGCCGAAGTCGTGGCGCGCGAGCAGGTCGACGCCGTCATCTTCGACGAGGAATTCGCATCGTCGATCGACCAGGCGTGCAAGGATCGTCCACAGGCTGCCCGGATCGTGGCGTGGACCGAAGATCCCGGCGCACACGACGTCACCGTCGCGGGCTTGGTCGATGGGCACCGCGGTCGACGTCCGTTGCAGGCCACGCGCACGTCGAAGACGATTCTGCTGACGTCGGGCACCACCGGATCGCCCAAGGGCGCCAAGCATTCCGGCGGCAGCGCGGATGCGTTGAAGTCGATCCTCGACCGGACACCGTGGCGCGCCGAGCAGACGACAGTGATCGTGGCACCCATGTTCCACGCCTGGGGATTCGGGCAATTGGGCATCGCCGCGCTGATGGCCTGCACCATCGTGACCCGGCGCAAGTTCGACCCGGAGGCAACTCTCGCGTTGGTCGACGAGCATCGTGCCACCGGATTGTGCGTCGTGCCGGTCATGTTCGATCGCATCGTCGACCTGCCCGATGACGTCTTGGCGACGTACAGCGGCCGTTCGCTACGCTTCGCGGCCGCGTCAGGTTCGCGCATGCGCTCCGATGTCGTCACGAAGTTCATGGACCGGTTCGGCGATGTCATCTACAACAACTACAACGCCACCGAGGCGGGCATGATCGCCACCGCCACCCCCGCCGACCTGCGTGCGGCACCCGATACAGCGGGGCGGCCCGCGGAAGGCACCGAGGTCCGCATCTTCGACGCGGACTTCCGAGAACTGCCGACAGGTGAGGTCGGCACCATCTATGTCCGCAACTCCACCCAGTTCGACGGCTATACCTCGGGTGCCACCAAGGACTTTCACGCCGGCTATATGTCATCCGGCGACGTCGGGTATCTCGACGCCGCGGGACGACTGTTCGTGGTCGGCCGCGACGACGAGATGATCATCTCCGGTGGCGAGAACGTCTACCCGATCGAGGTCGAAACGACGTTGGCCGCGCACGCGGAGGTGACTGAGGCCGCGGTGCTCGGCGTCGACGACGACCAGTACGGCCAACGGTTGGTCGCATTCGTCGTCCTCACCGACGGCGCCGCCGCCACAACGGACGAGCTCAAAGCGCACGTTCGCGAAAACCTCGCGAATTACAAAGTGCCGCGGGCGATCACAGTGCTCGACGAGCTACCGCGGGGCAGCACGGGCAAGATCGTCCGTCGCGAACTGCAGGCGCTCGTCGAGCCCGCGACGGGCCGCCCGTAGACCGCACTTCACGGGTTGGGAACCCAAGGGTTGTCGGGGAGAAATACGGCCACCAGTACGAAGACGATCCAACCGCCAATCTCCATCAGCCAGGCGGCGTTTGACGGAGGCAGGGGTCCGGTGGCGAGCACTCCGAAGCTTTGGTGTGTCGTATCAGTCGCTGGCCGGCAGCGGCTTGGCTTCCTTGAGCGTCAGCGGCGTCGCGCCGACGCTCAGTGAGCCGGCGCCGGCCTTGGTGACCAGCACCTCGGCATCGCCGTCGTCGACGTAGCGCTTGCCCATCGTGCTGCCGTCGGCGAAGGCCGGGTCAACCGCGCCATCGGCAGGCCGCTCGGCGTCCAGTGGCAGCATCGGCCTGCCTCCGCAACGCAGATCGTCCAGGCTCTCAGCGGCTTTGACGACGATCACCTGGGTGTCACACACTTGGCTCTGCAGGCGCGTGCCGTTCTTGATCATGTTGGGCTCCTTGCTGTCTGGAGGTAAGGCTTCAGTGTTCGGCAGCCGCGGGCGTGAGGTCGTCGAGGATCTCGCGGCGCAGCACCTTGCCGGTCGGGGTGGTCGGCAACTCGTCGCGGAACACGATGCGGTCCGGCGTGCGGGAGCCCCGCAACGCGCTGCGGGCGAACTCGCGCAGCTGATCCGGTGTCGGCGCGGCACCGGCCTCGGGGACGATGACCGCCACGATGATCTGCCCCCACTCGGCGTCATCGAGTCCGACGACGACGACTTCACGGACGTCGGGATGCTCGACCAGCACGTCCTCGATTTCCGACGGCGCGATGTTCTCCCCGCCGCGAATGATGGTGTCGTCGGACCGGCCACCGATGAACAAGTAGCCGTCCTCATCGAGCATCGCGATGTCCCTGGTCGGAAACCAGCCCTCGGCGTCGAGCACCGAACCGATCTCGGCGTAACGGCCGGACACCTGCGGCCCCCGCACGAACAGCTCACCAGCCTCACCCGGCCCGAGCACCTTGCCGTCCTCCGCGCGGATCTGCACCTCGATATCGGGGACCGGGCGACCGACCGATGTGAGCCGGCGGGCGACGGCGTCGTCCTGCGCCTGATGGGCTTCGCGATGATCCTCGGGCGTGAGCACCGCAATGGTTGAACTGGTCTCGGTCAGCCCGTAGGCGTTGACGAAGCCGACGTCCGGTAGCAGGTCCAGCGCTCGTCGGACCAGAGGACGGGCCACCTTCGATCCGCCGTAGGCGAGGTTGCGTAGCGTCGGGAGCTCGGTGGGCTGCTGCTCGAGGACCGCGACGATGCGCGACAGCATGGTCGGCACCACCGTCGCGGTGGTCACCCCCTCGCCGCGGACCAGCCGCACCCAGTCCTGCGGATCGAACCGGCGCAGATACACGATCGCCCGCCCGGCATAGAGGTTTGACAATGCGGCCCCGACCCCTGCGATGTGATACGGCGGGACGCACACCAGCGCCGCGTCGGCGGAATCGGCGGAACCGAACTCGACGGTGCCGGTGACGTAACTGGTCAGGTTGTTGTGAGTCAGCTCAACGGCTTTGGGCCGCGACGTGGTGCCCGAGGTGAACAACACCACTGCCACGGCGTCGGGGTCGGCAAAGGCCGTGAGGGGCTCAGTGGACCGCGCCGCCTCGATGAACTCGTCGGACGTCATCACCCGCTCGCCGATACCGGCCACGACGTCCTGGTACTCGACATCGACCACGATC
>NZ_DATNJW010000254.1:0-12807 GCF_035603715.1 Mycobacterium sp.
CGAATCAGGTGGCAACTGGCACGCGAACACCGGCAACGGGTTCTATGGCGGACTGCAGTTCAAACCGTCTACCTGGGCCGCCAACGGCGGCATCGGCGACCCGGCGACGGCTTCGCGCGAGCAGCAGATCGCGGTGGCGAACCGAGTGCTGGCCACTCAGGGACCCGGCGCCTGGCCCAAATGCGGCGGCAATGGCCAGCTCTTCCCGATCCAAATCGTCAACATCTTCTTGCACCCGGTGCGCGGCACGCTGCAAACGATCTTGTCGCTGGTCCCGCATTAAGGCATTTATGGCTGCGTGACCGCCCTGTGATAGGGGTCGTGATTGCCCCGTGACCGGGCGCCGCGAGAGCTCGGTTGACGGTCTAACTATCCGGCTCGGCTAACTCGCCGGCTGCAGCTCGAAGACCGGGATCACCCTCGATGTCTTCGCTTGATAGTCGGCGAAGCCCGGGGACGCCGCGGCGATCTGTCCGAAAAGCTCGTCACGTTCGGCCGAGGGCAATTCCCGCGCGGTGACGTCCGAGGAGTCGTTGCCGATCTCGATACGCGCCGCCGGGTTCGCCCGCAGATTGTGCACCCAGGCCGGGTTGACGTCAGACCCGGCGAACGACCCGATGATGAGCAGCTTGCCGTCGACGCGGAAATAGGCCAGCGGTGAGACCCGCGGCTGACCGGACTTGGCGCCGGTGGTGGTCAGCAGCAGCAGGTCCGCACCCTCGAACTGGCCCCCGACCTTGCCGTCGTTGGCACGAAATTCGTCGGCGATAGCTTCGTTGAACGCTTTGATCGTTTCAGTGTCAAGAAATCCTTGGGACATGCCACCTGAACCTAGCCGGGGCGGCTGTCTATTCCGGTTCGACGACCTTGGGTGTCCGCTCGGGTACGACGTCGATTCCCGACTCCTTGCGCTGTTGCGCGGTGATCGGCGCCGGGGCGTCGGTCAGTGGATCGACGCCGCCGCCGGACTTCGGGAACGCGATCACCTCACGGATGGAATCGGCTCCGGCCAGAAGTTGGACGATCCGATCCCAGCCGAAGGCGATGCCGCCGTGCGGCGGGGCGCCAAAGGTGAATGCATCCAACAGGAATCCGAATTTCTCCTGTGCTTCGGCGGCGCCGATGCCCATCATCGCGAACACGCGTTCCTGAATGTCGCGGCGGTGGATACGAATGGAGCCGCCACCGATTTCGTTGCCGTTGCAGACGATGTCGTAGGCGTCCGCAAGCGCGTTGCCCGGATCGCTGTCGAAGGTGGACTCCGACTCGGCCTTGGGCGAGGTGAACGCGTGGTGCACTGCGGTCCACGCGCCGCTACCCAGCGCCACATCGCCGGCCGCGGTCGCCTCGTCGGCCGGCTCGAACAGCGGGAAGTCCACCACCCAGGTGAACGCCCACGCTGCGGGGTCGATCAGGTTGAGCCGATGCGCGATCTCTACGCGGGCCGCCCCCAACAGCGCACGCGACGCTTTCGCCGGACCCGCCGAGAAGAAGATGCAGTCGCCGGGCTGCGCGCCAACATGCGCCGCCAGGCCGTCGCGTTCGGCGTCGGACAGGTTTTTGGCCACCGGCCCGCCCAGCGTGCCGTCGTCACCTACCAGCACGTAGGCCAGCCCCTTATGGCCGCGCTGTTTGGCCCATTCCTGCCAGCCGTCCAGCGTACGGCGCGGCTGCGAGGCGCCGCCCGACATCACCACCGCACCCACATATGGTGCCTGGAATACCCGAAAAGTGGTGTCGGAGAAGAACTCTGCGCACTCCACCAGCTCCAGCCCGAAACGCAGGTCGGGCCGGTCGGAACCGAACCGTCGCATCGCATCGGCGTAGCTGATCCGCGGCACCGGCAGCGGAAGGTCGTAGCCGATCAGCGCCCACACCGCTTTGAGCACCTGTTCGGAAATCGCGATGACGTCGTCGGCCCGGACGAAGCTCAACTCCATGTCGAGCTGGGTGAATTCGGGCTGCCGGTCGGCGCGGAAATCCTCGTCGCGGTAGCAGCGGGCGATCTGGTAGTAGCGCTCCATGCCGGCCACCATCAGCAGCTGCTTGAACAGCTGTGGGCTTTGCGGCAACGCGTAGAAGGAGCCGGGTTGCAGGCGGGCCGGCACCAGGAAGTCGCGCGCGCCTTCCGGCGTCGAGCGCGTCATCGTCGGCGTCTCGATCTCGACGAAATCGTGCGCAGCCAGCACGCCACGCGCCGCAGCATTTACCTTGGAGCGCAACCGAATTGCGCTGCCAGGGCCGTCGCGGCGCAGGTCGAGATAGCGATAGCGCAGCCGGACCTCCTCGCCGGCGGGCTCGTCGAGCTGGAACGGCAGCGGCGCGCACTCCCCCAGCACCGTCAGCGACGTCGCGTTGACCTCGATCTCGCCGGTGGCGATCTCCGCGTTTGCGTTGCCCTCTGGGCGGATCTCCACGACCCCCTCGACGGCCACACAGAACTCGGCGCGCAGCCGGTGGGCCTGAGCCAGCACGTCGTCGGCGCGAAACACCACCTGCGAGACTCCCGAGGAATCACGCAGATCGATGAAGATCACCCCACCGTGGTCGCGCCGACGCGCGACCCAACCGGCCAGGGTTACCTGTTGACCGGCATCGGTGGCTCGTAACGAACCCGCGGCGTGAGTGCGCAGCACAAATACTCCTTGCATACGGTGGGAACGACAGCCCAGTCTAGAGGCGCTTATTCCAAGGATCGTCATGGATATTGCAGTTGTGGGTCCCGGCGCGGTCGGTACGACGGTCGCCGCGTACCTGTCGGCCGCCGGCCACCAGGTATTGGTGTGCGGACGCACACCGCGGTCGCAGATCGAATTGCGGCCCGATGAGCACGATCCGATCGTGGTCCCGGGCCCGGTCCGCACGGATCCGGGCGAGATCACCGGCGGGGTCGGGTTGGTTCTACTGGCGATCAAAGCCACCCAGAACGCCGACGGGGCTCGCTGGCTGGCCCGCCTGTGCGATGAGAACACCATCGTCGTGGTCCTGCAGAACGGCGTGGAGCAGGTCGAGCAGATACAGCCGCTCTGCCCGTCGTCGACCGTCATCCCCGGCATCGTCTGGTTTTCAGCCGAGACGCAGGCCGACGGTTGGGTGCGACTGCGCGGAGAGGCCCGGCTCGCACTGCCGACCGGGTCTGCCGCGACGACATTCGCGGAAATCTGGCGCGCCGCCGGCGGCACCGCCGACTGCGATCCCGACTTCGTCACCGCCGCCTGGCGCAAGTTGCTGGTCAACGCCGTCGCCGGCCTGATGGTGCTGACCGGCCGCCGGGCGGGAATGTTTCGCCGCGACGACCTGTCCGAGTTGGCGCAACGGTATGCCGCGGAATGCCTGGCGGTTGCCCGTGCCGAGGGCGCGAAGCTGGGCGACGACGTCGCCGACGGCACCGTGGAGATGTTCCAACAGGCGCCCGCCGACATGGGCACCTCGATGCTGGCCGACCGCGAAGCCGGCCGCCCGCAGGAATGGGACATCCGCAACGGCGTGATCATCCGCAAGGCACGCGCGCACGACATCGCGACACCGATCAGCGACGTGCTGGTGCCCCTGCTCGCGGCAAGCAGCGACGGACCGGGTTAACCGCTCAATATCAAAAAGACGCCAACCTGCTAGCCCGACGCGGCGCTGAGCAAATCGTTGAGGGCACCGGCGATCGCATCCAACGAGGTGGGAATGGTGAAGTCCCCCAGCGGGGTCTGCAGGATATCCGTGATCACGGCCGCGCCGCCGGTGGTGGAGGGGATGTCGGTGTAGAGGCTCTCGATTCCGGTGTCACCGAAGATGACGGTCTCGAATACCGAGCCGATTGGAGCATCCGGATCTGATCCGGAGGTGACCAAGACTGTTTCGGTGGAGTCGTTGAACTCGTCCAAGGTGTTCGTGACGAGGGCACCAAAAGTGCCAGTCGTGCCGTCGGCGTTCGTGTAATCGAACATCTGCGTTCCCTGCACTGCGGCGTCCACCGGCGGAAGCCCGTTGACGCCGGTGAACTCCAGAGCGCCGATGGGATCGAGGTGGTCGCCGCCGGGAAGGTCGATAGCGGACGTGGTTTCGACCTGGACGGCGTCGAAGGTAGTGGGAATCTCGAAGTTCCCGAACGGGGTGACGAACGTATCCGTGATCACGTTTCCAGATGGTGAGGTGACGTCGGAGTAGACACTGTCGCTGCCGAGGTAATACATCGTGTTGAAGATCGAACCGACGCCCGGATCGTTTGCAACCGTGCCGAGGTCCTTGGTCACGAGGACGGCCTCGGTATAGCTGCCGAAGAAGTCCCCGGTGATCGTGTCGTAAGCGTTGAAGCTGCCGATCACATGTCCACTCGCGTCCGCAACATTGAACAACTGCGTACCGTCATCGGCCATCGCGAGCGGGGCAATTCCGGTTATCGAGTCAATCACCTGGGAGCCAACGGGAACGATGTCGACGCCGTTCCCGATCGGTACACCTCCCACGTCGGCGGCGGTAAGTTCGGCCGCGTTAAACGTGGTGGGAATGGCGTAATTCCCCGTCGGCGTGACCACGGTATCGGTGATTTCGTAGTTCCCACCGCCGGTGGGGATGGCGGAGTAAATGTTCGCGTAGCCGGTATCGCCGAGGGTGTAGGTGTCGAGCACCGAGCCGGCCGGCGGAGCGTCGGTGCCACTTGACGAGGTGACGAGGACTTCCTGGTTGGTGTCGCCGAAGGAATCCGTGGCATTGCTCTCGAAGCCGTTGAGTGTGCCTGTCGCATTGCTCGAGGTGTCGGTGTACGTGAAGCCTTGGTAGCCCTGAAGGCTACCGGGAGTGGCGGGAGAAGCCGTGTCTACTCCGAAGAATCCGTATCCGAAGATTCCGGTGATCGTCTCGATGCCAGTGGGATCGATGGTGTAGTCATCGGCGAAAGCCGTGGCCGCCGGCATGAACGCGACGCCCAACAGGGCACCAGAGGCCGCCGCGAAGACGCGTGCACTGCGACGTCGGGTCGTCGCGGAAGTCGCCTGGGCTGCCGCTAGACCGATCCGGAGGTCTAAAGACGCAGAGCACCAGAGCTTTTCGCGCTTCACCACCACCGAGTGTTTTCCCATTGTTCCAGTCCTTCAGACGAGGGTTTCAGGTCTTTCAATCTGCGGGACGGGACGTTCGTCGGCGTTGTTTGACAGGCCGAACGCCTCGTAGACGAACCCGAGGTCTTGTCGAATGCGTTCGGGCGCAATGCCGAATTGCTGGGGTGAGTGCTCGTGACGACTGGTGTAACTGCGCTGTCGCGCCGCCTGCTCCCGCACTTCTTCGACAAAGGCTTCGGTGGGCTTTATTTCGGTGAATTCGAGGATGCGCTCCATGGTCGGCTCGAGGTCGTTGATCAGATCCTCGTAGCGCACCACACACAGATTGCGTTCGGGGATCCTGCCGGCCGACTGCGCCTCGTAGAAGTAGCGCAACATGTCGCACGAGGCCTGGTACAGATTTTCCAGCCACCTGCGCTGGTCTTCTTCCTTCGTGCGATTCCACACGTCGTAGCCGTTCTCAAGCACACTGGCCAGCAACGACATTCCCGACGGAATGACCTCGACCGGGTCGCGGACGACGTACACGAGCTTGCAGTCCGGGTAACGCCGCAGCACCGCATCAAGACGCATGGTCAGCATGCTGGTCTTGGCGAGCACCCGGTTGGCGCCTTTGAGCGTCAGGTTCCGCCGCCAGCACGACTCGTAATACTTGAAGAAGCGGTCCTCCTCGTGCGGTGTGACGCCGTCGATCGCAAATTCGCGGCGAGACAGTCCGCTGCCCCAAGTGTCGCGCCAGGCAAGGAAGTACGCCCATGCGAATGGTCCATCCATGGTGCGGAAAAACCATGCCACGTCGTCGGTCTCGATGCCGCGCAGGCTGGTGTCGTGCACGTCGGAGGGGTGGTAGCGGGCCGGCGACAACTTGTCCAGCCGCGGCACGATCCCGCCGAGCAACTTGCGCGCGGTGATGGCCGGAAAGAGCATCTCCCACAGTTCAAAGGCGGCCATATCACCGGCACCGAGCAGTAGCCGGTGCAGAAATGTGGTGCCGCTGCGCGGATTACCGATGATGAAGATCGGTCGGTCGATCGGCTGCTTACGATGACTGGGGTAGAACACGTAGTCCAGAGCGAGCGTTATCGCTGAAATCGCCTGGCGCAGTTGCAAAAGCCCGAATGCGCCCAGCGGCCGAAACCACACCCCGAACGTCTTGCCGATTACCCGGTAGACACGTAGATAATGCAGCATTCAGCTCTCCCACACGGCGGAGGCGCACACGATCGTGAACCCTGATGCGGCGCTTGCGATCACGAGCTTGTCACCATTGTTGATGGCGCCGTGCTTCAGACGGTGATTGAGCGCGACCGCCCATGAGGTACTGGCGGTATTCCCGTATACCGAGTGCGTATGCACGCACGCCTCGGGCCGCGCACCGACTGCGTCGAAGACGCGCTCGAGGATCGCCTGGCTGGGTTGGTGGAAAATGTAGTGGTCGACGTCTTCGGCCTTCCAGCCCGCGGAGGTGAGGAGGCGCTGAATTTCTCCGGGCACGTGAACCGCAAGTGCGAAAAGCTCTTTCGAGCGCGATACAAAGTGGCCGTCGATCGGAGCCGAGCACAGGTCGTAATGCTCGGCAAGTGTCTTGTGCTGGAAGCCCAGCAGCCGAGCGCTGCCCGCCGGCAGCGACTCGCGGGTCACCAGGAATGCCGCGGCCGCGTTCCCGAGTGTCAGGCCGGCGGCCAGGTCCGCGACGTCGTCGAGCGTCTGGAGGTCATAGGTGACCCGATCGCGCCAAAGTTCGCCCGCACACACCAGCGCCGTTTTGATCTCGGGATGCAGGGCGAAGTAACCGGCGACGACGTGTATCGCCTCGACGAGCCCGGCGCAGGCACAGGTCACGTCGAACGCGTGTAGTGGCCTCGCACCGAGGCGCCCGGCGACCTCAGTGGCGGTCGCGGGCTCGAAGTTCTCGCGGGCAATTCCGCCGTACACCAAAAGGTCGATCTCAGACGCATCGAAGCCGTTCTCAAAAAGGCAGGCCGTCGCCGCGCGAGACGCGAACTCGCCAGGAGAAAGCGTCTGGTCGGGGTCGACATAGCGGACCTGGGTATTACATCGGCCCAGAACATACTGAATGCCTTGCGCGATCGAATCCCACTCAGGTCCGGTTCCCCGGAAGGATTCTCTTACCCGCGCCAACACCATCTCGTTGTCGAGGGCGGCGTCCGGAATAACAACCGCGGGCCTCGACAAGTACATACACGGAAGATTCATGCGGCGGCCTCGGGAGCCACATGAACGGGCAGATATTCGCTGGAATCCCGGGTCATCAGGACGCGCCCCCTTTCGGCAGTGCCGGTCGGCCGTTATCAATTAGCTTCACAAAATACCGCCCACCCGGTCGGCCGACCAGCGGAGTCCAACTAATCGGACCCTAGCAGTCCGTTCCACGCCGAGCGGCGGATCGAATCAGGGTCGTCGACCGTGACGTCAGAGAACGACCGAATGACGCGGGTGGCCCGTCGAGTTGTGTCGTAGCGGGGCCAGTCGCGACACCAAAGTTGGCGACCGGACCCGGCCGCGTCGGCGAATTGCCGCCAGGTCCTCTGCATCCGGCGGCCTACGGCCGGCGTCAACCATCTCCCCAGCGGATGCAGTCGTCGGCCCAAGTGCGAGCCATAGGTGTGCAAGATGTGCACGATCTCGCTGCCGTGAACGGCGCCAATGCCGGTCGCCCGCAGCGTCGCTGACGCGTGATCGAAGCGGTAGGCATAGGTGGGCGCGTGAGCACTGTAGGCATCGGCGAACGCCCACGTCGGGGCCACGAACATCGCGTCAGCGCCGATGCTCTCCAACGCGCGGCGGCGCGGATAGCCCGGGTAAGCCGCAAGCACCCGCGCCCTCGCCGCCGGCGCGAATCGCGCGAAATATTGATCGACGTTGGCCTGCGTGGTCGGGAGCATCGCCGTCTTGTCTCGAGCGAACAGCGACGCCTCGCGCCGATTGGAGCCGACGACCAACGGGACGCGGGCCGTCGCACCCGTCCGCGCGGCCTCGATCGGGTGCAGTGGCAGCAGCTCGACCCCGTAGGTCAGGCCATGCGCCAGCGTCGGTGTCGTCGCGACACTCGCGAGTTGTAATTCCCCTGCCGCACGGCGTAAGTCACGCTGCGGGAGCGTTTTCAACTCCCCCGCCGTCACCCCGAGCCGACCGAGAAATCGTTGCGCCTGCTCGGCGCGCGTCTCACGGTCGGCCATCATTGGCAGCGCCGGACTTTGCGCAATCGCCTGGGCGAAAAGACCTTCGGCGGCCGGGCAGGCGAGCAGAGCTAATACCGAAGTGGCGCCCGCAGATTCGCCGAACACCGTAACCCGGTTGGCGTCGCCGCCAAACGCCGCAATGTTGTCACGAACCCAGGCCAAGGCGGCGATCTGATCGCGCAGGCACAGATTGTCGTCGAAGCCGTCGCCGAGAGCGCCGAGCTCGAAACCGCCGAAAACCCCCACCCGGTAGGTGACATTGACGACCACGACGTTGCCGTTCGCAGCCAGCCGCGACCCGTCGTAGAGCTGTAGTTGGCCGGCGCCGTTGAGGAACGCCCCGCCGGGGATCCACACCATCACCGGTAGCGCGCCGGACACGTCCGGCGACCACACCGTCACCGTCAGGCAGGCTTCATCGCGAATCTTGGGGTCTCTGCGGTCAGCGGCGACCATCGAGCGGCTCTGCAGCGGCAACGGCCCGTGCTCGACGGCGTCGCGCACACCTGTCCAGGGCAGCAGCGGCACCGGTGCGGCGAATCGACGCTCACCGATGGGCTGTTGCGCGTACTGCACGCCACACCACACCGCTACGCCGCCTTCGAAAGTGCCCCGGAGATCGCCGACGGACGTGCACGCGAGCGCAGGAACTTCGGCAACCGCGGGCACGCCTGAATCGTAGTGTGCAAAGCTGATCTTGCCGGGCCACCAGCCACGCCGAAAACCGCAACGGAGAGTGCGATGACCTTCAACGAGGGTATGCAGATCGACACGAGCACGACGGCGTCGTCCGGGGGTGGAGGGCGAGGAATCGCGATCGGCGGCGGACTCGGCGGGTTGTTATTCCTTGTGGTTGCGCTGTTACTGGGGGTCGATCCCGGCAAAGTGGTCAACCAGTTGCCGGCGCCGAGCGCCAGCCAGGACGTCGCCCCCGGCTTCGATCTGAGCAAATGCAAGACCGGGGCCGACGCCAACCAGTACGTGCAGTGCCGGGTGGTCGCCACCGGCAACTCCGTCGACGCGGTGTGGAAGCAGCTGATGCCCGGATACACCCGCCCGCGGGTCCGGTTGTTCAGCGGTCAGGTCGACACCGGGTGCGGACCGGCCAGCACCGAGGTCGGCCCGTTCTATTGCCCGGTCGACAAAACCGCCTACTTCGACACCGGCTTTTTCGACGTGCTGCGCACCCAATTCGGTTCCAGCGGTGGGCCGTTGGCGCAGGAATACGTGGTAGCTCACGAGTTCGGCCACCATGTGCAGGATCTGCAGGGATCTCTCGGTCGCGCCCAGCAGGGCGCGCAGGGCGCCGGCGGAAACGGCGTGCGCACCGAGTTGCAAGCCGACTGCTATGCCGGCGTGTGGGCCCATTACGCGTCCACCACCAAGCAGGAAAGCACCGGTGTGCCTTTCCTGGAACCATTGAGCGACAAGGACATTGCCGACGCGTTGTCGGCGGCGTCGTCGGTCGGCGATGACCGCATCCAGAAGTCCGCCACCGGCCGGGTCAACCCGGAGTCGTGGACCCACGGCTCCTCGGAGCAGCGTCAGCACTGGTTCACCGTCGGCTACCAGACCGGCGACCCCAACCAGTGCGACACTTACCGCGCACCTGACCTGAACTAGCTCAGAACAGCGTCGGCTGTGGCGCCTCGACGGCTTGCGGTGGCGGGGCGGTATCGAAGCGCCGCTGATCGCCGGCCAGCCCGTAGGTGGCGATCAGCGGCGCCACCCTCGCGCGAAGCTCGTCGCGGTAGGACTGCGGCAAATACGCCCCACGCCGGTACAACTCGCGATACCGGCCGACCAGCTGCGGATAGGTGCGCGTCAGCCACGACATGAACCACCCGCGGGTCGATCCCCGCAAGTGCAGGCCGAAAACGGTGACGCTGACGGCCCCCGCCTGCGCGATCTGGCGCAGCAATCCGTCGAGATGCTCGACTGAATCGGTCAGATACGGCAGTACCGGCGCAACCATCACGTGACAGTCCAAACCGGCTTCGCGAATCGCGGCGACCAATCCGAGGCGGGCCTGCGGGCCCGGCGTGCCGGGCTCGACCTGCTTGTGCAGTTCGGGGTCACCGACCGCCAGCGAGACGGCGAGGCCGACCGGCACCTGTTCGGCCGCGTCGGCGATCAGTGGTAGATCACGGCGCAGCAGCGTGCCCTTGGTCAGGATCGACAGCGGCGTGCCCGCCGCCGCGAGCGCGCCGATGATGCCGGGCATCAACGCGTAGCGACCCTCGGCGCGTTGATAGGGGTCGGTGTTGGTTCCCAGCGCAACCGTCTCGCGACACCACGACTTTCGGGCCAGTTCGCGACGCAGCACATCGACGACGTTGGTCTTGACGACGACCTGGGTGTCGAAGTCGTTGCCGCAGTCGAAATCCAGATACTCGTGAGTCGGCCGGGCGAAGCAGTACCGGCACGCATGCGAGCAACCGCGGTATCCGTTGACGGTGTATTGGAAGGGCAACGCTGCCGCGCGCGGAATTCGGTTCAGCGCCGATTTACACAGGACCTCGTGAAACGTGATGCCCTCGAACTGCGGCGTCCGCACACTGCGGACGAAGCCGATGCGTTCCAAACCGGGCAGCGCGCCGTCGTCGACGTCGATGCTCTGGTGGTCCCACCGCATACTTTATTCGAACTCTTGTTCGAGTCTGTGTCAACCCCCGGGGCCGGGTTGGTCCCTGTCGCAATCAGCGTCTCCGCTCGTCGCCAATACGCCTGCGGCGAGCCGGTTGTCATTTAAGCTGGCTCATCGTGACGTCTGATACTGACGCCCCTAAAGAGAACAAACATCTTAAGTGGGCAATGGGTGGGGTGGCCGCGGTAGCGGTCTTGGCAACGATCGTCGCAGCGGTATTGCTCTTCGGTGGTGGGGATTCGGGGGCGCCCAAAGGCGGCTCGGATAGTGATTCGAGCCAGGAGACAGCCCCCGTGGCCAGCGCGAAAGATACCGGGCCCGTGGCGGTGATCACCGACGATCCGAGTTGCACGGCGTGGACGGCGATCAACAATCAACTGGCGAACGGTGGCCAGGGCTTGTGGAACGATCGCGACCGGTCGGTGCCCGCTTCGGCGTGGACGCCGAAGCTGCGTGCGCAATTCATCGCAGCCGGCCAGTCGCTGCGCGGCGCGGCAGCGCAAACGGTCGGCCTGGTCAAGCTGACGCCGCATCGGGTGATGCGTGAGCTCTACCAGCAGTTCATCGCGTATGCGCGCGCCTACTCCGAGCGGATCCCCAAATACACGCCGGCCGACAATAATTTGGCCGGCGCCGCGAACAGTGCCTCGTCCGCGCTGGGAGCGATCTGCGCCGCCATCAGCGACGGGTCGGCGGCGGCCCGCGGTCCGCTGGTGTCGCCGTCGCCGCCGCCGTCCGACATCGCCCCGGTCGGCAACCTGGCGAACCCGCAGCCCATGCTCACCAACGACAACTCCGTGTGCCGCGAATGGAAGTCGACGTTGGACGCGTTCGGCAAGCAAACCGCTGCGTGGCAGCAGATGGATCCCAATGTCCCGTCGATCTATTGGAATAAGGAGCAGAAGGAAGTCAACTACGCGGTCGGGCCCGTGATGAACTCATTTGCCAGCAAACTGGAACAGCTTGGCAAGCAGAGCGATAACGCGGTCTTCCAGGATCTGGCGAACGTTTCGGCCCAGTACCGTCGCGCGTTTGTCACGGCGCTCCCGACCTACACTCCGACCGACAATCACTTGGCCAACGCGGCCAACTTCGCCTCGACGACCATCCTTGGTGCCTGCGCCGCAGTTGCTGAGTAGACGCGTCCGGCGCCCACGGCGTCGCCACCTCGAACACTCAACAGCGGCAGCTTGTTTCGGCGTCTACGACAACAAGAGCGGCCGCGCAATGTGCCCAAAAGAAAACACACCGGGCATCACGATGCCCGGTGTGTTTCGAACCCTAGCTGGGTGAGGCGTCAGGCCCAGCTTGAGCCCACAGCGGAGTCGGTGGACGACATGTTGTTGCCGGCCGTCTGCACCTTCTGGCCGTGGGAGTTGGCCTGCTCGTAGATCACCTGGAAGTTCCGACCCAACTGGGTGATGAACTCCTGGCAAGCCACCGAGCCCGAGCCACCCCAGAAGTCACCGGCAGCCAGCACATCGCGGACGATGGACTGGTGCTCGGCCTCCAGCGAAGCGGCCTGGGAACGGATCAACGCGCCGTGGGCATCCACGTCGCCGAACTGGTAACTGATCGACATGAGTATTCTCCTAAGACGTTTCGGTGATCGGCTAGCTGGACAGGATCTGCTGCGAGGCCTGCTCTTGGCTCTCGTAGTTGTTCGCGTCGCGGATCAGCCCGTCCCGAACCCCGTGCAGCATGTTGACGATGTTGCGGAACGCGGTGTTCATCTGGCCCATGGTGTCGTACGAGGTGGCCTGAGCAGTACCGCTCCAGCTGGCCCCGGCGATGTTCTGGCTCGACGCCCACATCTTGCGAGCCTCGTCCTCAACCGTCTGCGCGTGCACGTCGAAACGGCCCGCCATCGACCGCATCTCGTGCGGGTCAGTCATAAAACGTGAAGGCA
>NZ_DATNJW010000255.1:0-10300 GCF_035603715.1 Mycobacterium sp.
AATGGACCTCACCGGTATCGGGATCTGGAGTAGCCAGCTTCGCTACGGCAACCCCGCTGAATCCGCTGATGCGGCAGCGGAATTGGACGAATTGGGGTTCCGGGCACTGTGGATACCCGACGTTGGCGGGGCGGTCTTCGAAGCGGTTGGCAACCTGCTCGCCGCAACTAAGCAAACCACGGTCGCCACCGGGATCCTGAATCTCTGGATGCATACGCCGAGCGACGTCGCTACGTCGTACGCGGAACTGACCGCCGCCCACGGCGACCGTTTCCTGCTGGGTATCGGGGTCAGCCACGCACCGGTGATCGATGCCGGCGCGCCCGGGCGGTACCGCAAACCCCTGGCGGCGACGGCGTCCTTCCTTGACGAATTGGATGCCACGCCGCAACCGGTTCCCGCCGAACGACGGGTGCTGGCCGCGCTCGGCCCGAAAATGCTGTCGCTGTCCGCTAGACGTGCCGCGGGGGCACACCCCTACCTCGTCACCCCCGAGCACACCGCAACGGCCCGTGGGACTCTGGGTGACGGGCCCTGGCTGCTGCCAGAGCAGACCGTGATTCTCACCGACAGCGCCGACGACGCACGCGCTATCGGAACCGACTGGCTACGTTCGTATTTGGCGTTGCCGAACTACGCCAACAATCTGCTGCGCTCCGGCTTCTCCGAAGACGATCTGGCGCAGGTGAGTGATCGCCTGTTCAACGCGATCATCGCGTGGGGCGACGAGAACGCAATCCTGCGTCGGGTCTCCGAGCATCGTTCGGCCGGCGCCAACCACGTCTGCATCCAGGTGTTGCTGAGCGACCCGAAAGCCTATCCACGCGAGCAGTGGCGGCGCATCGCCGCCGCGCTGAAGTAGCGAGTCACACCCGCCCCTCGCCGAGGTGGTGTCCGATGTGCCCGCCTCACAGCGACAATCGCGGATGCGTCATACCTACGTGCGAGGATTCCGCAATGAAGCTGCTTCGAGGCATCGAGCTGCGGTACGTCCTCACCTTCCATCTGGCGAATCAGGGTCCGGCGACCGTGGCCGAATTGATCGAAGGCCTTCGCCACCAAGGTTTTTGCGTTCAGGGCCGGCCGTCGAAAGCCATCTCCGACGCGTTGCGGTGGGAGATCGAGCGCGGTCGCGCGCGCCGACTCGGGCGCGGTCGCTACGGTCCGGGTTATATCCCGCGCTCCACCGATTACCGGATTCATCAACGAGTTCTGGCACTGCGCTCGGCGGTTGTCGCTGTGAGGCGGGCACAAAGCACACTGCTCCTGGAGCCTTACGCAAGTGGCGGATGTGACTAATCCGAGCAGGCATACATTGGAGCCATGTCTTCCAAGCACACGCTGTTTCGGATCTTCTACCGGCTCGGGTTCACGCCCTGGGATGGCCACCCGCTGGCTCAGAGTCTGCGGGCCCTCATCGAAGGCAACGATGCGCTATCCCCCGGGACCGCGCTCGAACTCGGTTGCGGCACCGGCGACACCTCGATCTACCTGGCCGAGCATGGCTGGCAGGTCACAGCTGTCGACTACGTCAAGCAAGCGTTGGAAAAAGCCCGCGCCAAGGCGGAAAAGGCCCGCGCTGTCATCAACTTCGCCCGCGCCGATGTCACCCGCTTGAGCTCAGCCGGCCTCGGCAACAACTTCGGGTTGATCGTAGACAACGGCTGCCTGCACAACATGAGCGACGGCGACCGTGACGCTTACGTCCGCGAAGTCGCCGCTATGTCAGCCCCGGACGCGCGATTGCTGATCGTCGCATTCGCTCCCGGCGGCAGGTTCGGTGTGCGCGGCGTGGAACCGGCCGAGATGGCGCGACGATTCAGCCACGGCTGGACCTTGCTGTCCGCCGGCGCCGAGCGGGACCTAGACGCTGAACAGACCCCGACTCGGCACTACCTCTTCCAGCGCAGCGGCTAACTACTTGGTCAGCGAGTCCGGCGGCAGGAAGCGGTCGCCGTACTTGGCGGCCAGCTCGCGAGCCCGCGCCACGAAGGCTTCCTTACCGGTGCCGAGCGCACCCTGATAGCCGACGATGAACTGCGCCGAGCCACCGGTGTACGGCGGGAAGCCGATACCCATGATCGAGCCGATGTTGGCGTCGGCGGTCGATGTGAGCACGCCTTCGTCGAGGCACTTCTGGGTTTCCAGCGCCTCAGCGAACAGCATCCGGTCGACCATGTCCTGCAGCGGCAGCTCAGTCGAACCGGACTTGAACGTCTCGCGCAGGCCCGGCCACAGCCGGGTCCTCTTGCCGTCGACGTACTCGTAGAAGCCGGCACCCTTCAACCGCGACGGGCGCTCGAGCTCGATCATCTTCTCGACGACCGCCTCGGCCGGGTGCGGCTCGTACTTGCCGCCGGCGTCCTCGATGCCCTTGCGGCTCGCGGCGGCGATCTTGTGCATCAGCTCCAGGTTGAGCTCGTCGGACAGCTGCAGCGGCGGCGCCGGGTATCCGGCCTGCGAACCCGCGTGCTCGACGCTGGCAGGCTCCACACCCTCGCCCAGCATCGCGAGCGCCTCGTTCACGAAGGTGCCGATCACGCGGCTGGTGAAGAAGCCGCGGCTGTCGTTGACGACGATCGGGGTCTTGCCGATGGCCAGGGTGTAGTCGAACACCCGGGCCAGCGCCTCGTCAGAAGTCTTCTCGCCCTTGATGATTTCGACCAGAGGCATCTTGTCGACCGGTGAGAAGAAGTGGATCCCGATGAAGTCCTCCTGCCGCTTCACGCCGGTCGCCAGACCGGTGATCGGCAGCGTCGAGGTGTTCGACCCGAGCAGCGCGTTGGGTTCGACGATGTCCTCGATCTCCTGGAACACCTTGTGCTTGAGGTCCTGGTTCTCGAAGACGGCCTCTACGACGAAGTCAACGCCCTTCAGGTCGGCCGGGTCAGCGGCCGGCGTGATGCGGTCCAGCAGCGCCTTGGACTTCTCCTCGGTGGTCTTGCCCCGCTGAAGTGCCTTGGCCTCAAGCTTTTCCGAGTACGCCTTGCCCTTCTGCGCGGCCTCGATGCTGACGTCCTTGAGTACGACCTCGTATCCGGCCTTGGCGGATACGTAGGCGATACCGGCGCCCATCATGCCCGCGCCCAGCACACCGATCTTGTGGATTTTGACCGGCTCGATGCCGTCCGGCCGCGACCCGCCGCCGTTGATGTGTTGCAGGTCAAGGAAGAACGCCTGGATCATGTTCTTGGCGACCTGACCGGTGACCAGCTGAGTGAAGTATCGGCTCTCGATGCGGCTGGCGGTGTCGAAGTCCACCTGAGCACCCTCGACGGCCGCGTCAAGGATGGCTCGCGGCGCCGGCATCGGCGCACCCTTGAGTTGCTTCTTCAGCAGCGCCGGGAACGACGGCAGAACGCCGGCCAGCGCGGGGCTGGACGGGGTACCGCCAGGCATCTTGTAGCCCTTGACATCCCACGGCTGAGTGTGCGAGTCGGGGTTGGCCTTGATCCACGCCTTGGCGGCGGGCACCAACTCATCGACCGAACCGACCAGCTCGTCGACCAGGCCGGTCTCCTTGGCCTTGTCGGGCTTGAACCGAGTGCCCTGGGACAGGATGTTCATGAACGCGTTCTGGATGCCGAACATCCGCACGGTGCGGGTCACCCCACCACCACCGGGCAGCAGGCCCAGCGTCACCTCGGGCAGGCCGACAACCAGGCCCTTGACGTCCGCCGCGATGCGGTGGTGACAGGCCAACGCGATCTCCAGACCGCCGCCGAGCGCGGCGCCGTTGATCGCGGCTACCACCGGCTTGCCCAGCGTTTCCAGAGCACGCAGGTCGCGCTTGACCGATTCGACGGTGTCGAAGGCCTCACCCGCGTTCTCGGGACCGAGCTTGATCATGCCCTTGAGGTCGCCACCGGCGAAGAAGGTCTTCTTCGCGCTGGTGATCACCACGCCGGTGATCGAATCCTTTTCGGCGACAAGCTTTTCCACCGCGTTGTGCATCGACTCCGCGTAGTGCTCGTTCATCACGTTCGCCGACCCAGTGGGGTCGTCGAGCGTCAAGGTGACGATGCCGTCGGCATCCTTGTCCCAATGAATGGTGTTCTCTGCCATGGCCCTAAACCCTTAAACCCTCTCGATGATGGTGGCGACACCCATGCCGCCGCCGATGCACAGCGTGATGAGCGCGCGACGGGCGTTGCGGCGCTCGAGCTCGTCGACCATGGTGCCGGTGATCATCGCGCCGGTGGCACCGAGCGGGTGTCCCATCGCGATGGCGCCGCCGTTGACGTTGAGCTTCTCGTCCGGGATGTTGAGGTCCTTCTGGAACTTCAGCACGACCGAGGCGAAGGCCTCGTTCAGCTCGAACAGGTCGATGTCGTCGATGGTCAGACCGGCACGGTCGAGCACCTTGCGGGTGGCCGGGGTCGGGCCGGTGAGCATGATCACCGGGTCCGAGCCGCTGGTGGCGGTGGCCACGATGCGCGCCCGCGGGGTCAGGCCCTGCGACTTGCCGGCGGCCTCGGAGCCGACCAGCACCAGCGCGGCGCCGTCGACGATGCCGGAGCTGTTGCCGCCGGTGTGCACGTGGTTGATCTTCTCGACGGCGTGGTACTTGGTCAGCGCCACGTCATCGAAGCCGCCCATCTCGCCGATGCCGTCGAACGCGGTCTTCAGCTTGCCCAGGCCTTCCAGCGTGGTGTCGGGCCGCATGTGCTCGTCGTGGTCGAGGATGGTCAGGCCGTTCTGGTCGAGAACCGGCACAACTGACTTCGCGAAGTAACCGCCCGACCAGGCCTCGGCGGCCTTGTGCTGGCTGCGCAGCGCGTAGGCGTCCACGTCCTCGCGGGAGAAGCCCTCGATGGTGGCGATCAAGTCGGCACCGATGCCCTGCGGCACGAAGCCGATCTGGTAGTTGGTCTCGGGGTCGGTCGCCCAGGCGCCGCCGTCGGAGCCCATCGGGACACGGCTCATCGACTCGACACCACCGGCCAGCACCAGGTCATCCCAGCCGGAGCGCACCTTCTGTGCGGCGGTGTTGACGGCCTCCAGGCCCGAGGCGCAGAACCGGTTGAGCTGCACGCCACCGGTGGTCTCGGGGAGCCCGGCAGCAAGCACCGCGGTCCGGGCGATGTCGCCGCCCTGGTCGCCGACCGGCGATACGACGCCGAGGATCATGTCGCTGATCAGGGTCTCGTCCAGGTCTGGGAACCGCCTGCGCAGCTCGTCGACCAGGCCGACGACCAGGTTCAGCGGCTTGACCTCGTTCAGCGAGCCGTGGCGCTGCTTGCCACGCGGCGTGCGGATGGCCTCGTAGATGAAGGCTTCTTCGGACATGACTGATTCCTCTTCAACAGTTGTGATTTTCAGGTCCGGCTACGGACCTGTCGTTTCCGACGCTAGTCCTCTGTCGGCCACCCTAACAGGGCGGCCGATCAACCTGTTGGTTGGGCCGGGTCGGCCGGGCTCTGCCACCGAGTGTGACGCTGCAGTCACTCACGCCGCCGGGCGTGACGCTGCAGTCACAGGCCGGGGCGAAGTTAGGCTCGACGACCATGACGGTGTCGCGACTGCAACCGTATGCGACCACGGTGTTCGCCGAGATGTCAGCGCTGGCCGCGCGGGTCGGCGCGGTGAACCTCGGCCAGGGGTTCCCCGACGAGGACGGCCCGCCCGCGATGCTCAAGGCCGCCCAGGATGCCATCGCCGAGGGCGTCAACCAATACCCGCCGGGCATCGGGATCCCCGCGCTGCGGGAGGCGGTCGCGGCTCAGCGGAAGAGAAAGTACGGCATCGACTACGACCCGGCGACCGAGATACTGGTCACGGTCGGGGCTACCGAGGCGATCGCGGCCGCCGTGTTCGGACTGGTCGAGCCCGGCTCCGAGGTCATCTTGATCCAGCCGTTCTACGACTCCTATTCCCCGGTGGTGGCGATAGCCGGCAGTAAACGGGTCGTCGTGCCGCTGGTCCCGGACGGCCGCGGCTTCACGCTCGACATCGAGGCGCTGCGGCGGGCGGTGACCCCGCGCACCCGCGCGCTGATGCTCAACTCTCCGCACAATCCCACCGGCACAGTGTTCGGCGAGGCCGAGCTGGCGGCTATCTCGGAGGTCGCCGTGTCGGCCGACCTACTGGTCATCACCGATGAGGTCTACGAGCATCTGGTGTTCGACGGCCACCGACACATACCGTTGGCCGGGCTCGACGGGATGGCCGAGCGAACGATCACGATCTCGAGCGCGGCGAAGATGTTCAACTGCACCGGCTGGAAGATCGGATGGGCCTGCGGGCCGGCCGAACTCATTCACGGCGTGCGCGCGGCCAAGCAGTATCTGAGCTACGTCGGGGGTGCCCCGTTCCAGCCGGCGGTGGCAGACGCTCTCAACACCGAGGACGCGTGGGTGGCTTCGCTGCGGAACTCGTTGCAGGACAGGCGCGATCGGCTGGCGCGCGGGCTGAGCAAGATCGGCTTCCGAGTGCATGACAGCGCGGGCACTTACTTCCTGTGCGCCGATCCGCGACCGCTCGGCTACGACGACAGCACCGCGTTCTGCGCAGCACTGCCCGAACAGGTCGGGGTCGCCGCGATCCCGATGACGGCCTTCTGCGATCCCGCCGGCGAGGACTGGGTTGCGTGGAATCACTTGGTGCGGTTCACCTTCTGCAAACGCGAAGACACGCTTGACGAAGCGATCCGCAGACTCGGGCAACTGCGCGAAGGGCCGGCTACATCGAACGGTTCGACGAAACGCTCGCCATGACCCGCCGTCGCAGTCCCTCGGTCGCGGCGTAGAGGACTTTCTTGCGCGCCCGATTGACCAGAAATTCAGGTATCGGCGCCGAGGGCTCGAGGGTGATCTCGAATCGCACCCGCGTCCTGTCCTCGGTTTCGCGTTGCAGCGTGTACTCGACGTGCTGCGCGTGTTGCTGCAAAGTCTTGTTGGCGTCCCACACCACCCAGTCCGGTCCCCAGTGATACTCGAGCACTTCGGTGTCGATGATGCCGACGATCCTGATGGTGACCTTCACATGATGGGGGCGGCCGTCGGGATAGCTATCGATGACTTCGGCCCGTTTGTGTACCGAGGACCAGGACGGCACCGAGCCGACGTCGGCCAGCGCCTCCAGAATCGCCTCCGGCGGCGCCTCGATGACAACCTCTCGCGATGCTTGTACGGCCACTACTAGCAAACTAGCAACGCGGCCGCGTTCGCGGACCGGGTTTGCGCAGCCATGCGGCCGCTCAAAATGTTCGCCGGACGGCGGCGACAAGCCTAGTGTTGAGAAATCAGCGTCGATGAAAGGCCGGCCGTGCAGCAGCTGGGTTGGACCGATGACATGATGCTGCGCGCCGAAACGCCTGAGACGCCACTGCAAATCCAGATGCTCCTGATTTACGACCCTTCGACTGCCCCGGGCGGCAAGGTGACCTTCAAGGGGATTCTCGAAGAGCTCGACGCGCGGCTGCATCTCGCCGACGTCTTTCGCAGGCGGTTGACCGAGCTGCCCGGCGGTATCGATCGCCCGTACTGGGTGGATGATCCGAGCTTCGATCTCGAGTACCACGTCCGTCATATCGGGCTACCGCAGCCCGGCGACTGGCGGCAGCTGTGCATCCAAGTCGCGCGGCTGCACGCCCGCCAGATCGATCTGCGACGTCCGCCGTGGGAGATCACCGTCATCGAGGGGCTGAATTCCGTTCCCGGAGTGCCGAAGGGCTCCTTTGCGATGGCGTTGAAATTGCACCATTGCGCGGTCGACGGCATGGCCAGCGTTCAGATGATCGCGGCCATGCACGACCTCGCCGCCGATAGCCCACGCCCCGCTGCACCCGATAGTCCTTGGCACCCCGGCCCGCTGCCCACGACCACGAATTTACTGTCGCGAATGGCAGTAAAGGCAGCGCTGTATCCGTTGCGGGCGAGCGCAGTACTTGCGTCAAGCGCTCCCAAGGCGGTACGCGGCTTGGCAGTCTTGCCCGGCAAGCTGGTCAGCGGGGTGTCCCGTATTGCCGAGAGCGGCACCCCGTCGTTTCCACCCAAGACGCGGTTCAACGAAACGGTCTCAGCGCACCGGGTTTTCGAGGCCCGATTCCACGAACTCGACGAGTTCAAGCGGATCAAGGCGCGCGTGCCCGGTTCGACGGTCAACGATGTGGCGCTCGCCTACGTCGGCGGTGCCCTTCGCCACTATCTGGACGGCCACGGCGAACTTCCCGATGAATCGCTCGTGGCGGCATGCCCGATCTCGCTGCGCGACGCCAGCGCCAATAGCGGCAAAGGCAACATGTTGTTCGGCCGGTTGCAATCACTCGGAACGGACATTGCCGACCCGCTTGACCGGCTCACCACGATCGCTGCGTCGACCGCGGGGAGCCGTTCGGAGTCGGATCAGTCGACACGCAGTCAGCTGATCGAACTGATTGGAACCGTGCCAACCTCGTTGCTCGGGGTGGCGGCAAAGGCAGCGAGCGTGCTTCCGTTCTCCGGCCCGACGGTCGCCAATACGACCGTGACCAACGTGCCAGGTCCAACGCAGCCGATCTATTTCCGCGGTGCGCGCCTGCTCCGCGCGGCCGGGTTGGGGCCCCTCATCGGCGGGATGAACCTGATTCATGTCGTCGCGAGTTACAACGGCATTCTGTCGATCAGCGCGACCGCGGACCGCGACGCCCTGCCGGATCCGTCAAGGTATGCCGAGTGCATGCAGCAGGCATTTCAAGAATTGCTGGCCATCGCGGACTGAGCCCGTGGAGCGAGTGACGGGATTCGAACCCGTGTGTACGGCTTTGCAGGCCGCTGCCTAGCCGCTCAGCCACACCCGCATGGGGACCTACCGTGCCATCGTCGACCACCGGCGGACCACCGTTTAACTCGACCCGATCGCTATTTCGGTTGTTCCGGCATCAAGGCGCCCATCACCTGGTCCCGCAGCCCCTTGGTCGCGGCGTCGAGCACGATCTCGCTGGCCCGCCTGACGACGAAAGCGGGAACAGGTCCGGCGGGTTCGACGGTGATGTCGAAGCGCACCCGGGTCTTGTCGACGCCGATCGGCTGCAAGTTGTACTCGACGTGTTGTCCGCGCTGCTGAAAGGTATCGCCGGCATCCCATACCACCCAGTTCGGGCCCCAGTGGTATTCCAGGATCTCGTTGTCCACGAGCCCGAAAATCTTGATCGTGGCCTTCACATGGTGCGGCCGACCATCGGAGTACCAGTCGAGCACCTGAATCCGCTTGTGCAGAGGCGACCACGAAGACAGTGACCCGACATCGGCCAACGCCTCCAGGATCACTCCCGGCGGCGCGTCGATGACAATCTCTCTCGATGCTCGTACGGCCACTACTTACCAAGCTAGCAAGGCGGCACACTAATTGCGCTTGATTACCAGCCGATTTGGTCGAGTGCTGTGGTTGCCTGCGGTATCGGCCCGACCGGCGCGGACGGTGTCCGGGAGAACCGCGGGGCAGGCGCCGCCTGGTCGACGCCGCCTGCGTTGACCACCGTCGAGCGTGCGGCCAGGTGCGGGTCGCTGGCGGCTTCGCTCCACGTCAGCACCGGCGTGACGCACGCATCGGTGCCGTCGAAGATCTTCGCCCACTCGTCGCGGGTCTTGCCGGCGAATCGGGCGGTGAACGCCTCGAACATCTTTGGGTACGAACCGATTTCGAACTGGCCCGGTACCTCGTCGGCTGACAGACCCAGTCCGGCCAGCAATGCGGCGAAGAACTGCGGTTCGATCGCTCCCACCGCCATGTACTTGCCGTCGGCCGTTTCATAGCAGCGATAGAACGGCGCGCCGCCGTCGAGCAGAAACGACTCGCGCTCGTCACGCAGCGCACCGGTCGAGCGCATCGTCCACATCATCTGCGCCAGCACACTGACCCCGTCGACCATCGCGGCGTCGACCACCTGACCGGTCCCTGACCGCTCTCGCTCGTAGAGCGCGGCGACAATGCCCACCAGCACGAACATCGAACCGCCGCCGAAGTCGGCGACCAGGTTCAGCGGCGGCATCGGTGGCCGGTCGCGGTAGCCCAGCGCCGACAGCGCCCCGGTCTGCGACAGGTAATTGATGTCGTGACCCGCCGTGCTGGCCCGTGGCCCGTCCTGACCCCAGCCGGTGATCCGGGCAAAGATCAGTCGCGGGTTGACCGCCGCGCAATCGTCGGGGCCGACACCCAGACGCTCGCAGGTGCCGGGCCGAAAGCAGTCCAGCAACACGTCGGCTTTGGCAACAAGGTCCAGCAACTGTTGCGGATCGGCTTTGACGTCCAGGTCTACGATCCGCTTCCCGCGGTGCAGCAGGTCGAGGTTCTCGGCGGGCATCGTCAGTCCACCTGGACG